>JANNAM010000003.1:0-18411 GCA_031384415.1 Bacteroidota bacterium | reverse complement strand
TGGCAATCATCACCCGTTGCTTTTGCCCGCCGCTTAATTCATGCGGATAACGGTTTATAATTGTTGCCGGCTCAGGAAGTTTTACTTTTTCAAACAAAGTAATCGTTTTTTGCCTGGCAGTTTCTTTATTTACTTGCTGGTGCAGTTGTATTGCTTCCATCACCTGGTAGCCGCAGGTAAACACAGGATTTAATGAAGTCATCGGCTCCTGGAAAATCATGGCGATGTCTTTTCCTCGGACGGCATTTATGTTATCTTGCGGCAGTTTTAAAATATCAACCGTTTCATTTTCATTTTTACAAAACAACACTTCGCCGGTAATCAAACTTTGTGCAGGCAACAATTGCAGCAGTGATAAAGCAGTAACCGATTTGCCGCTGCCGCTTTCGCCAACAATGGCAACAATTTCTCCCTGCGCCACATCAATGCTGCTGTTTTTTACAGCAAAACTTTTTTCACCCTCATTGTTGAAAGCGATTGAAAGATTTTTTATGGAAAGGAGAGAAGACAATTACAATAATTAGTGTAATCCGTGTAATTCGTTTAATTAGTGTCTAAAACTTCAAATGCCTTACCGTCAGCCCGTCATTAATCAGTTGCTTCAGCGAATCAATCCCAATTTTTAAATGACGTTCCACAAAACCTGCGGTAACTTTTTTATCGCTGGCTTCTGTTTTAACGCCTTCCGGAACCATTGGCTGGTCACTCACTAATAACAAAGCACCTGTTGGTATGCGGTTAAAAAAACCAACAGAAAAAATGGTTGCTGTTTCCATATCAATCGCATAAGCCCTTACTTTTTCCAGGTATGCTTTAAACTCTTCATCATGTTCCCACACACGGCGGTTGGTGGTATAAACAGTTCCCGTCCAGTAATCGGTTTCATAATCTCTTATGGTTGTAGAAATAGCTTTCTGCAAACTAAACGATGGCAGCGCCGGAACAATTGGCGGAAAATAATCGTTGCTGGTTCCCTCGCCTCTCATAGCAGCAATGGGTAAAATTAAATCGCCGATGTTGTGACGTTTTTTAAGTCCGCCGCATTTGCCCAAAAACAAAACCGCCTTTGGGTTAATAGCCGAAAGCAAATCCATTATCGTTGCTGCACCGGGGCTGCCCATTCCAAAATTGATGATGGTAATATTATTGGCAGTGGCGCATTGCATGGGCCTGTCCCTTCCAATCACTTCCACACTATTCCACACTGCAAACATTTCTACATAATTGCTGAAGTTGGTAAGCAAAATATATTCACCAAAGTTTTTCAGTGCTTCGCCGGTATAACGAGGCAACCAGTTTTCAACTATATCTTCTTTTGATTTCATAACCCCTGTCCCCTAAAGGAAAAAATTTTTACTTGTAAAAAATTATGTTACTGACATTTGTTTTTCATAGCGGCATAGTTGTGTCACTCACTTGTACCGCATACCTTTGTGCAACTACTTAAATCCGGTGCAGTTTTTAAAAGTACACAAATTTAATTGATTACACTTAAACAGTTCCCCCTTTAGGGAACAGGGAATGATTAAAATTGAATATCCACCATATCAGCCTAAAATAAAAAAAGAAGATAACCCACAGGGTTCTGCGAATAAAGAATTCATCTTTGATGAAGTTCGCAAACGGTGGATAGTGCTTACTCCCGAAGAATGGGTGCGCCAGAATTTTTTGCAATACCTTATCCATGTAAAAAATTACCCGGCTTCATTAACAGCGGTAGAAAAAGAAATTCAACTCGGCGATTTAAAAAAACGTTTTGATATTGTAGTGTATGATACCAGCACAAAACCCTTCATGATTATTGAATGTAAAGAAATGGGTACACCATTAACTGAAGCTGTATTAAACCAGGTGCTCCGCTATAATATTTCACTCAATGTTCCGTACCTTGTTATTACCAACGGGCTTTATTGTTTTGCATACAGTTGTGCAAACAACCGGTTAACTGAATTGAATGAAATACCTGCATTTGAATAAACAGGGCAAATCTTTTTTACCATGAAATACTTTCTTCAAATAAGTTTTTTTATAATCATACTCAGTTGCAGTAAGCAGTTATCAGCGCAGGAACCCATCATCAGTTTTCAATCTGTAGCCACCGGGCTTAGTACTGCTGTAGATATTGCCAACGCCGGCGATGCCAGCAACCGTCTTTTTATTGTGCAGCAATCTGGTATCATACGCATCTGGCAAAACGGTGCCATTTTACCCACCGCTTTTTTAAATATCAGCAGCGTTGTTCTCAACAATGGCGAGCAGGGCTTGCTAAGCCTTGCATTTCATCCCGATTATAAAAACAACCGCTACTTTTTTGTTTACTACAATAATTTAGCAGGTGCCATAACGCTGGCCCGGTACCGCACAGATATCAATAACCCCAGCATTGCCGATCCTGCAAGTGCTGTTGTTTTATTAACCATCACAAAACCATTTACCAATCACAACGGCGGCAAATTAAATTTTGGAAAAGATGGTAAACTGTATTTTGGTACCGGCGATGGCGGCAGCGGCGGCGACCCAAACAACCTGTCTCAAAACGGAAATTCTTTACTGGGCAAAATGATACGCCTGAATGTTGACAATTTTACAACGCCACCATATTATACCATTCCTGCAGATAACCCTTATACAGCCGACCCCAATGTAAGGGATGAAATTTGGGCAATCGGTTTACGCAACCCCTGGCGCTGGAGCTTTGACAAACAAACCGGCGATATGTGGATTGCAGATGTTGGGCAAGGCTTATGGGAAGAAATAAATTACAGGGTGGCGGGCACTACCGGCGGCATCAATTATGGCTGGCGCTGTTACGAAGGTAACCATGCTTTTAATACAACCGGCTGTTTGCCACAGGCATCTTATGTGCCTGCAATTTTTGAATATCCTCACAATAATGCCACCGGTGGTTTTTCTGTAACCGGCGGCTACATTTATCGTGGCACAGAATTTCCTTTTTTAAACGGCTATTACTTTTTTGCCGATTATGTATCGGGCAATGGATGGACACTTAAATCAAACGGCGCCGGTGGATGGAATGCAACACAGAAAGCATGGCCCGGCGGCATCAGCACATTTGGTGAAGCAGAAAACGGCGCCTTGTATGCAGCCACATTAAGCGGCACTTTGTATAAAATAAATGCCCTTAATCCTGTTCCGCTTAGGTTGATTTTATTTACTGCAAAAGATATTAATGGAACAGCGCAATTGCATTGGGTTACCGAAGATGAAAATATTGCAAAACAATTTGAAGTGCAGCAAAGCCCCGATGGAATAAATTTTACACAGATTGGAACAGTGGCTGCCATTAACACACCTGTTACCAATTCGTATAATTTTAATTATACACCGGTATCAGTTTATTACCGTTTGAAAATGGTGGACCTGTTAAATAACTTTACTTATTCGCCTATTGTAAAAATTAGCAGGATTACTAAGCAGGTTTATCCAAACATAATCAGCAACGGCGTTTTAAATATTTATCCAACCGGCAATTTAAAAGCAGTAAATATCTTTGACGCACTTGGAAGGAAGGTGTTAAGTGTACAATACAACAATGCCGGTGCATTGATTCAAATAAATGTTTCCACTTTTGCAAAAGGAATATATTGGGTGAAGATGGACGATGGAAACAATCTTGTTACCGAAAAGATAATGATACTGAAATAAAAAAACCGCCTGGTTTGAAACCAGACGGTTTTAATTCGTGTAATTAGTTTAATTCGTGTAACTATATTAAGGAAAGATTCCCAGCTCAGCATAACTCGTTGCCACTTTATTAATAGCATTTACATAAGCAGCCGTACGCATGTCAGGAATGGTAGGATTGCTTTTCCATATCTCCATAATTTCCCTTGTTGCAGTAATCATGGTTTCTTCCAGTCCGCTGTGTACCAAATCCTGTTCTTCGGGCCCGTGCATGATAAACTTGCGTTCTGCATCGCTTACTTTTTTATCGGTAAGCCCTTCTATCTGGCTTAAAATATGGGTGTTCAGATTTTCTGTAAAACGTTTTTCCATGCGGCCATAACGTACATGGCTCAGGTTTTTCAGCCACTCAAAATAACTAACCGTAACACCGCCGGCATTCAGGTACATATCGGGCACACATAAAATTCCTTTTTGTGCAAACACTTCATCAGCTTCCGGTGTGCAGGGGCCGTTGGCGGCTTCACCAATAATTTTTGCTTTCACCCTTGGTGCATTGTCGCCGTTAATTACGTTTTCTAATGCTGCCGGAATTAATATATCACATTCAAGTTCCAGTGCGTCGGTATTTTTTGCCAGGTTGGTTGCACCCGGAAAATTTAAAATAGAGCCTGTTGCTTTTCTATGCTGAAAAATTTCTTCTTCATTCAATCCGTCGGCATTAAAAATAGCGCCTTCATATTCTGCAAGCGCAATTACTTTAGCACCAGCTTCTCTGAAAAATTTTGCACTGTGGTAACCCACATTTCCCAGCCCCTGAACTACTACAGTCTTTCCTTCAATACCCACACTTAAACCCTGTTTCTTCATCACATCTTCCATATTGCACACTTCACGAATGCCAAAGAAAACACCCAGGCCGGTTGCTTCCTTTCTTCCACGAACGCCACCCTGTGTAACCGGTTTGCCTGTTACGCAACCTGCAGCATCAATCTCCCCGGGCTTTAAAGAAGCATAAGTATCCACTATCCAGGCCATTTCTCTTTCACCGGTTCCATAATCTGGCGCCGGCACATCGGTGCCCGGGCCAATAAAATTTTTCTTTACCAGTTCAGATGTATAGCGTCGGGTAATTTTTTCCAGTTCGTAAACACTGTAATTGCGTGGGTTAATTTTAATGCCGCCTTTGCCGCCGCCAAAAGGTACATTCACAATAGCACATTTGTAAGTCATCAGGCTGGCAAGCGCCATCACTTCATCCTGGTTTACTTCATCGCTGAAGCGGATACCGCCTTTGCAGGGGGCTTTGTGGTGGCTGTGTTGAACACGGTAAGCTTCAATTACTTCAATCGTTCCATCGTCACGCTTTACCGGAAAACGCATTTGATAAACACTGTTGCAGGCTTTAATCTGTTCTAAAATTCCCAAATCCCATTTGGTAAATTTGGCCGCTTTGTCAAAGCTTCTTTCCACACTATGGAAAAAGCTGTATGGCTGTGTAGCACTCATAAAAATTGTTGGTTTATTTTTTGGCAATCGTTGTTTAGTAGTTAATAGTCAAAGGTCAATAGTTCATAGTTAGCAGCATAATAATTCAGTCCTCTTTTCCTAAACTGTAACTTATTCTTTTAGTTAAGCTGATTCACAATCAATTCTCACTTTTAGATGGGGCTTCCAGCTTACTTATTTTTCTATCTACAGAATAAACATAAATAAATAACCCAAGTAAAATAGTAAGGCAAACTGCCACCACCACATAAATTTTTCCATTGCTCCGCATGGCATCAGCCATTTGGGGTTTAGCTTGTGCAAACAAAAAAGTACTGCACAATAAACCACAAACCACAAACCACAAACTTCGAACTATCTTATTCATTTATCAATGTTTTATCTTTTAATAATTGTAACCTGATTTTTAAAGTAGCAATCCAAACGCCCAGTAATGTCCAGCCAATAACAGCCGGGTAAAAAACCATCCGCAGCCTGCTGTCAATGTCTTTAAAATTCAGTGCCGGGTTTCCGCTGTCGCTGCCCGGTGCACCGGGGTGAAGGCTGCCAACCAGCCTTGGTATTATCCAGATGCTGGGAAACAGCATTACAAAAGCAAAAATATTATACACCGCACTCACCCTCGCTCTTTTGTCAATGTCGGTAAATGAACCCCGTAAAACAAAGTAAGCCCCATAAATTAATAATGCAATGGCAGCACCAATCAGCTTGGGTTCTTTTAATACACTGCCAAGGCTCTGGCTCTGGTCGGTTATCCAGGTATAATTGGCCCAGATGGTGCCGGTGGCATAACCCAATATGCCAAAAAAACTGCCCACGGCTGCAAAATGCCTGGCAAAAATATCGTTGCGGTAAGAAGAGGAGAGCAAATATTTAATGCTGTAAACAAAGCTGATGATAAAAAGTATCATCATGCCAAACCACATACAAACATGAAAATAAAGATTGCGGATAGATTCATTGAGGATAAACAGCCGGGGAACATCCATTAAAAAACCACCTACCACCGTGTAGATTAATAAAGCGAGGGATAATATTTTCCACCAGTTTTTCTTCACAAAGAAGAGCAAAATGTTTTGAGGGGGCAAAGATAAGGAACAGGGATTTAATCCTTCCACAGATAGGGAAATAAAATAACCGCCATTCCAATTACAACAATATCAATTCCCACTACCAAACCAGTCAATTGCAAAACAGCACCTTCACGGAAAACTTCGGCAAAAGCTGCTTTGCTTAGTTTCATCAGCAATAATAATTGCGGCAACAGCACCGGGAAACCCATGATGGCAATGAGTGCCGCATTTTGCTGTGCCTTGGCAGCAATGGCACTCATTAAAGTAAAAACAAGGCTGATGCTTACACTTCCTATCATTACAATGCCAAAAAACTGCAGGCTGTTGTTTACAGGGTTGCCCAGAAAAAAAAAGAACAATGCAAGACTGAGGGCGCTCATCAGTATCATTAAAAAAATATTGTAGAGCAGTTTGCTGATGATAAACTCCACAGGCGATACAATGGAATAAAAATACAACAGCCGCCCTTTGCTTTCCTGCAAAAAACTTTTGGCTACTGCATTCACGCAAACAAACAATTGGATAACCCAGAATAAACTGTTCCATACAACGGCTTCCATCTTATCCATTGAAAGATAAAGGACATACACGGTGGAAGCGATGTATAAGAGTATGCCGTAAAAAGTATGCTGCTGGCGAAATTCGAGCAGTATATCTTTACGCAGCAATGCAAAAATCCTTTTATTCATTGCTGCAAATTACTAAGATTTATTAAAGCAGCAGTTTATCCACAGTAATACTACCACGGTATTTTTACTATTGCCGGGTTAAAAAAAATCTCCTACATTGAGTTGCTTTTTAAAAACTAAAACAAAACTTTATGCTTAAACATCTGATGGCAGCCATTGCTTTGCTGCTAACCTGTGCGTTACATGCACAAGACAAATCAATTTTTAAAAACCCTGTTGTAATTACGGGGAAACTAATTAAAATCACCAAACCATTAAGGGACTTTACACCGGCAGACAAAGCCATTCCGGATGTAAGAGTGAGAGACCTTGACGGAATCATAGGTAAAGATGAAGCCTTTGAAGAAGGCGCTGATATACCTTTTGGAAAAGATATTCTTAAAGACGCTGCTCTTCAAACAAATTATCCCAACCGTTTGCATGGCAATGGTATTACACCCGACAATGCCATCACTGCAAATTTTAATGGGTTGCCTTATCAGCCATTAAATCCACCCGACCCTACTTTATGTGTTGGCCCCAATCATGTTATTCAAATGATAAATGGTTCATCGGGTGCTTTGTTTAAAGTGTTTAATAAAACCGGCGGCCAGGTGGTGGCGCAAACTTATTTAGATGCCATTACCGGCAAAGGTGGGTTGGGAGACCCCATTGCATTGTACGACCAGTTGGCCGACAGGTATGTACTCACTGAGTTTAACAACAAGGCTGAAACAACAACAGAAGGATTAACTTTTGCAGTTTCGCAAACCAATGACCCGGCTGGCGCATGGTATGTTTATTTTTTCAGCACAGGAACTACATTCCCGGATTATCCAAAATTTTCTGTGTGGCCCGATGCGTATTATGCAACCACCAATGATTTTGCAAATGGTTCTTCCTATTCAGGTTCTACTGTGTATGCATTTGACCGCACAAAAATGATTGCAGGCAATGCAACTGCAACGGTGCAAAAATTTACACTGGGCACTGCAAGCAAACATTTTTCTATGAGCCCTGTTTGCCTCGAAGGCACATCATTGCCACCGGCAGGCACAGGAGGTTTAATTGCTTACATGAATGACAATGCATGGAGCGGTGCTGCGGCAGACAGTATTGGCATGTTTGAATTTAAAGTAAATTTTACTACACCATCTTTAACTACAGTTGCTACAAAATCATCGCTGGCAGTTACTGCATACAAATCGGATATATGCACAACAACAAGGGGGCAATGTATTACACAACCCGGAACCACAACAAAAGTGGAAGCCCTGCATCAGAAAATTATGAACCAGCCCATTTACAGAAAATTTGGTGCCTATGAAGGAATTGTTTTATCGCATGTGGTTGATAAAGGCACAAATATTTCCGGGGTAAGATGGTATGAACTTCGTAAAACAACCGGCAACTGGGGTGTTTATCAGCAAAGCACTTATGCACCTGATAATACACACCGCTGGCTGCCCGGCATTTGTTATGATGCCGCCGGCAATATTGGCCTGGCTTATAATGTTTCATCTTCTGCAACCGGTGTTTATCCCGGGGCAAGATATACAGGAAGAAAAGAGTGTGATGCACTAAACACTATGACTTATGCTGAAAGCGTAATCATTGCCGGAACTGCAGCGAACGGAAGCACCCGCTATGGCGATTACAACCAGTTGGTTGCCGACCCCGATGGCGTTCGTTTCTGGTTTACCTGCGAATACAATGCAGCAAGCACATGGAGTACAAGAATTGCTTCTTTTAGTTTAGACAATTGCACGCCTATAGTTTGTGGAGACCCGACGGGATTAACTGCTTCGTCAATCACTAATACGTCTGCAACAGTTAGCTGGACTGCTGTTGCCAGCGCTTTAAGCTATGATGTGGATTATAAATTAACATCCACATCCACCTGGACCAATGCAGCTACTGCAACTGCTTCAACTTCAGTAAACATAACCGGCTTAACACAGGGAACTGTTTACGACTGGAGAGTAAGAGCAACCTGTAGCGGCGGTAGCGGAAATTATGTAAGTGCACAGTTTACCACAACTACTCCTGCAACCTGTGGCACTGTTACAGGTTTAGCATCTTCGGGTGTTAGCAGCACTGCAGCAACAGTTAGCTGGACTGCATTAAACGGCGCTAATAATTATGATGTGGATTATAAGGCAAACAGTTCGGCAACATGGGTGAATGCAGCAACAGCAACAACAGCAACATCTGTTGCATTAAGTGGTTTAACAGCTTCTACATTATACGACTGGAGGGTGAGGGCAAATTGTACCGGCGCAACGGGTGCTTATGCAAGTGCACAGTTTACAACCACAGCAGCATCAACATGCGGCACTGCATTTGAACCAAACGAAACGCAGGCAACTGCTGCAGCCATTGCAAACGGAATTACCAATTCTGCTGCAATTACTACAACAACAGATATAGATTATTATCAAATAACAACAACCGCAACAAGTAATATTGTTTACAATCTTGTTGGCCCAGGTGGTGTTGATTATGATTTATACATTTACAACAGTGCAGGCTCTCAAATTGGTTCAAGCCTTGGTTCAACTGCAACTGAAACGGTATCATTAACCAGCCAGGCGGCAGGCACTTATTACATAAAAGTAATTGGATACAATGGTGCCAACAGCGCAACCTGCTACACTATAAAGGCCACTGCAACAACTGTAACAAGCTGCCAAAGCAGTTACGATGTTTCTACAAACGGAACAACTGCAGGTGCTGCGTTGATTCCTTTCAATACTAATATCACTGGTTTGATAAGCCCAAGCGGTGATAATGATTATTACAAGTTTGTAATAACAACCGGCGGAACTGCTACAGTGACTCTGACTACATTGCCGGCAGATTATGATTTAACGGTTGTAAATAGCGCAGGTACTCAACTGGCTATTTCGCAAAATGGCAGCACAACCAGCGAAACCATCAGCCTTACTTATACAGCGGGCACTTATTATGCAAGGGTGTATGGTTATAACAACGCCAACAATGCAAGCACCTGCTACACATTAAAAGTGCAGTTGGGCACTGCCAGCAGCCCCGAAGTAAATCCATTAACTTTTGGTAAGGGTTTAATTAAACTTTATCCAAACCCTGTTAGCAATATTTTAAATGTGAGTGTGTTGGGTGAAATAAACAGCAAGAGTACATTAAAGGTACTGGATGCTAAAGGCAATGTGGTGATGGAACAAAAAATCATCAACAATCCGCAGGCGGTTAATGTAGCCAAACTGCCCAACGGTGTTTATATGCTTAAAGTAAACAGCGGCGGAAATATTATTACTGCAAAATTTGTGAAGCAGTGATAAATGGTTTTGGTTAAATAAAAAAACATCCCGTCAAAAAAAAAGGCGGGATGTTTTTATTTTAAACGTTTTGTGTTTAATCTTTTATAGCCGCAATACCAGGCAACACTTTTCCTTCAAAATATTCCAGCATGGCGCCGCCGCCGGTGCTTACATAACTTACTTTACCGGCAAGGCCGAATTTATTTACTGCTGCCACGCTGTCGCCGCCACCTACCAAACTAAAGGCTCCGTTTGCAGTAGCTTCTGCCACCGACTCAGCAACGGCTTTTGTACCTGCCTGAAATTTTTCCATTTCAAAAACACCCATTGGGCCGTTCCATAAAATGGTTTTTGATTTGTTTAATATTTCGTTGAAAATGCCGCAGGCTTTAGAGCCAATGTCCAGGCCCACCCATCCATCTGGTATGGCATCGCTTGGGCATGTTTTTGTATTGGCATCTGCTGCAAACTTATCTGCAATTACAGAATCTTCGGGCAAATGAATGCTTACATTTTTTTGTTTTGCTTTTTCTAAAATATCCAAAGCAGTTTGTAATTTATCGTCTTCACACAATGAGTTGCCAATTTTGCCGCCTCTTGCTTTAATAAATGTGTAAGCCATGCCGCCGCCAATAATAATGTCGGTAGCTTTTTCCAGCAGGTTTTCTATAATCAAAATTTTGTCCGAAACTTTTGCGCCGCCAATAATTGCAGTAAAAGGATTTTCTGACTGGTGCAATACTTTTTCTGCACTGGCCACTTCTCCTTCCATCAACAAACCAAACATCCTTTTATCAGCAGCAAAAAATTTTGCAATTACCGCTGTGCTTGCATGTGCCCGGTGTGCAGTGCCAAATGCATCATTCACATACACATCACCAAGTTTGGATAATTTTTCAGCAAATGCTTCATCGCCAGTTTCCTCTTCTTTATGAAAACGCAGGTTCTCCAGTAACAGCACATCATTTTTTTTCAGCATCGAAGCAGTCATGCCTGCCTGCTCACCAATGCAGTCAGTGGCAAAAAAAACATGGGTCATAGGCTTTTGCGAATCTGTTGGTTTTGGGTTAAGCAGATCGTACAAATGCTTCACCAGGTGCTTTAATGAAAATTTATCTTCGGGGCCGCCCTTTGGCCTTCCAAAATGGCTCATCAAAATAACACTGCCGCCATCGGCCAGTATTTTTTGTATGGTTGGTATGGCACCCCTCATCCTTGTGTCATCAGTGATGCTCAGGTTATCATCCAATGGAACATTGAAGTCAACACGTACCAGGGCTTTCTGCCCTGCGAAGTTGTAAGAAGAAAATTTACTCATGATTCCTGAATTTCAATTACGTCTTTATTAAAATCAAATAGAAGACGAATAGATTTTTGTAAGTTATTTTTTAAAATTTCAAATAAAATTTTGTTGTCACAATTACCCACTTTAAGGTTTATCAATTTGGGAGGAGAACCTTTTAAACCAACAATCTGGTCCAAATCAGAGTCTTTCGAAATAATAATTACGTTGCATATTCTTTTGCTTTAAGGTAAATTTCATAATCGCTCAATTCATATAATTGCAAAATATAAGAAGACTTAACTTCCATCTTCAACTCTTCTTTCAGCCATTTTGCAATAATGGGAGAGATGTGATTATCAAGCCAAATTTCCCAATCAGGCTGCATTGATGATTAAAGTATTTTTGGTTCGCAAAGCTGCATATAGTAAAGCCGCTTGAATATCTTCTCTTTCAAGGATAGGGTGCTGGTTTAGAATATCTTCTGTGCTCAATCCACTTGCAAGCATTTCTAAAATGTCGCCTGCCGGAAAGCGCAAGCCCCTGATAGTAGGTTTGCCAGACATTAAACCTGGAATTATTGTAATCCGCTTTAATAATTCTGTTTCCATAAAATTATTATTTACGTAAAGGTAAACAATACCATCAAGCTGCACAATAGCAAAAGGCTCCCTTGTTCAGGAAGCCTTTCATTTTAATTTGAATTAAATAATTAAGCAATCAGCCCTGCAAAATAATTCACCGTTCTCACCAGCTGGCTCACATAACTCATTTCGTTATCGTACCAGCTTACAGTTTTCACCAGTTGTTTATCGCCCTGCACAATTACTTTGGTTTGTGTGGCATCAAACAAACTTCCGAAATGAATGCCGATTACATCACTGCTTACAATTTCATCTTCGGTATAACCAAAGCTTTCGTTGCTGGCAGCTTTCATTGCAGCGTTAATTTCTTCAACAGTTACTGTTTTACCCAACACACTGTACAACTCTGTAACACTTCCGGTAATTACCGGAACCCTTTGTGCACCTCCGTCCAGCTTTCCCTTTAATTGCGGCAGCACCAAACCAATTGCTTTTGCAGCGCCAGTGCTGTTGGGTACAATATTGGCCGCTGCCGCCCTTGCCCTGCGCAAATCACCTTTTGGATGCGGAGCATCAAGCGTATTCTGATCGTTGGTGTACGCATGTATCGTACTCATCAAACCGGTGATGATTTCATAATTATCATCCAGCACTTTTGCCATTGGTGCCAGGCAGTTGGTAGTGCAGCTTGCACAACTAATAATTGTTTCGCTACCATCAAGTATTGTGTGATTCACATTAAATACCACGGTCTTTAAATCTCCCGTTGCAGGTGCAGAGATAACCACACGTTTTGCGCCGGCAGTAATATGTGCAGCAGCTTTATCTTTATCTGTAAAAAAACCGGTGCTTTCAATTACCACATCCACTTCATGCTTACCCCACGGAATTTGAGCCGGGTCTTTCTGGGCATAAATCATTACTTCATGACCATCTACCACTATAGAATTTTCGGTAGAAGTTACGTTTTGATCAAAGCGGCCCTGGGCGCTGTCGTACTTTAATAAATGTGCCAGCACTTTTGGGCTGGTCAGGTCGTTGATTGCAACCACATCAATTCCGTCCATATTGTAAATCTGGCGAAAAACCAGGCGCCCGATACGGCCAAAACCGTTGATGGCAACTTTAACTGTACTCATAGTTTTACTGTAGTTTTTTTATAGTGATTCAATGTAAAATCCGCCGCAAAATTACAGGAACTGTAAGACAATTGAAGGGTTTATTTTTGTGTCGCCGGCAGTAGTTTTTTATGGGAACATCCTTGCGTCGCACTCTTGTACGGAATACCTATAGGCAACTTTTACCTTAGCGTAGGATAGAAACACGGATGACACGGATTGTAACTGGTTAAACCGATAATATCCTTACCAATCGGTGTCATCCGTGTTTCTATTTCACTAGTTCATTATCCACTGTCCTCCAAATGCCCAATGGATTTTCCTCTTTCAGTTCATCCGGCAGCAGTTCATTGCTCCAGTTTTGAAAAGCAATTGGCCTTGCAAAACGTTTTATTCCATCAGCGCCAACAGAAGTAAAGCGGCTGTCGGTAGTAGCAGGAAACGGACCGCCATGATGCATGCTTAAACAAACTTCCACGCCTGTAGGCACACTGTTTAAAATAAAACGGCCGCAAATATTTTTAACTGCTTCAACCAGTTCATCATTTTGTTTTATATCGTTTTCTGTTGCCATCAATGTAGCAGTCAACTGTCCTTCTAATTTTTTTGCAACCTCCAGCATTTCATTTGCATCCTTACAACGAATAACAATAGAGTAGGGGCCAAACACTTCCTGATGTAATACAGGATTTTTTAAAAATGTTTCTGCAGTAGCAGTTGCAATGGTTGGCAAGCCTTCATTTTCTTTTACATCAGTTTCCGATTCTGCCACCAAATGAACTTCTTCCTGTAATAATGCTTTGCCTTTTTTTTCTTTATACGCTTTTACAATACCCGGATGCAACATCGCAGCCGGTGCAATTTGCTGTATCGCTTTTCCCAAATCATGAATGAATGTTTGTAATGCTTCGCTTTCGATACCGATTATTAAACCCGGGTTTGTACAAAACTGGCCAACACCCAACGTTATCGAACCTGCATATATTTTTGCAATATCATTTGCTGAATTATTTAATTTTTCTGGCAATAAAAAAACAGGATTAACACTTCCCATTTCTGCAAAAACGGGAATGGGTTCTTTGCGCTGGTTGCCCCAATCGAATAATTGTTTGCCGCCCGAGTAAGAACCGGTAAAGCCAACAGCTTTTGTATGTGGATGCATCACCAATGCTTTACCGACTTCAAAAGAAGCACCATACACATGGGCAAAAATTCCTTTGGGCATATTGCAAATTGCAGCAGCTTTTAAAATGGCGTTGGCAACAATCGTAGATGTTTGAACATGTGCAGGATGAGCTTTTACAATTACCGGGCAGCCGGCGGCTAATGCACAAGCTGTATCGCCACCGGCGGTTGAATAAGCAAAAGGAAAATTGCTGGAACCAAAAACCACCACCGGTCCAAGCGGCACCAGCATTTTTCTTACATCTGGCTTGGGCGGCACTTTATCTGCATTGGCATGGTCAATCCTTGCTTCCAGCCATTCGCCTTTAACGCAGGCATCGGCATAACTGTTCAGTTGAAAAATAGTTCTTGCTCTTTCTCCACGCAATCTTGCTTCGGGCAAATTGGTTTCCTGCATAGCTGTTTGTATCAATGCATCACCACAGTTTTCTAACTCCACTGCAATGGTCTTCATAAAAGCAGCACGCTGCTGCAATGAAAATTTTCTATACACATGAAAGGCATTCCATGCATCCTGCATTACAATATCAATTTCTTCAACACTAAAATCTTTGTAAGACATAATTAAAAATTAAAAAGTAAAAAATCAAAAACTCATAACTCATCATTCATAACTCCTAACTCAAAACGGGTCTTGTTGCAATCCCGTCATTAATAATTTTTAAAACATCTTCTCTCTCTTTACCAACTAATGTCAGCCTCGGCGGACGAACTTCTTCTGAACCAATGCCAGCTTGTTTTTCTGCCAGTTTAATGTATTGCACCAGTTTAGGATGAATGTCTAATTCCAATAAAGGCATAAACCATCTGTAAATTTTTGTGGCTTCTGCAATCTTACCTGCTTTTACCAATTTAAAAATAGCCACTGTTTCTGCCGGAAAAGCACAAACCAATCCTGCCACCCAGCCATCAGCGCCCAGGCAAAGTTCTTCCATTGCAAGTGTATCCACACCGCAAAGAATTTTAAGTCTTTCACCAAAACGGTTTTTCAATCTTGTTACATTGGTTACATCTCTTGTACTTTCTTTTATTGCCAGAAAATTTTTGCAGGCAGTAATTTCTTCAAACATATCCAGTGTTACTTCTGTTTTGTAGTCAACCGGGTTGTTATAAATCATTATTGGAAGATCGGTGCTGTTGGCAATCGTAGTAAAATAAGTAACAGTTTCCCGGTGGTCGGTTTTATAACGCATGGGTGGCAATATCATTAATCCCTGTGCTCCCCATGCTTTTGCATATTCAGCCTGCTGCAATGCTTCTTTGGTACTGCCTTCGGCAATATTGATGATAACTGGTACTTTACTGTTAACTTTTTCCAGCGTAAATTTTACCAGTGTTTCTTTTTCGGCAGTGGTTAACACACTGGCTTCGCCCAATGTGCCGCCGAGTATTACGCCTTCTACACCGGCAGCTAATTGTGCATTAAGGTTTTTTTCAAACAGTGTTAAATCCAGTTCGTCTTTGCTGGTGAATTTGGTGGTGAGGGCAGGATAAACTCCTTTCCATTCGATGCTCATATAAATTGGTTTAATTGGGTTGCAAACTACGAAAAGAGGGAATAGAAAAGCCTCTCGAATTTTTGAGAGGCTTTTTCGCCGTCACTTGTGTCTATACTGGCGGTGCAAAAAAAGAGCCGTAAGACTCTTTAGTAATTTATGCAGATTTACTGCCTCTTTTTGCGTACTCTTTTTTCTGTTTACTTTTCTTTTTGTATGCCATAATTAAATTGGTTTACGATAAAACCGACGGCGGTGCACTTATGTTAGATGGCGGCCATTCGGTTGCCATTTCCCAACGGAAAAAAGATATTGTGCTGGCGTTGCTGGAGGGAAGAACTTGAGTAAAGTAGCTGCTGGTTTCTTTTGCTAATGTCTGCAATTTCGGCAGCGCCAATAGTTATCTCGGCACTGCCATTCGTTATTTCTTTACCGCCAATCGTTAATTCTTCGCTGCCATTCATGATTTCGTGGCTGCCAAACGTTATTTCGGTGCAGCCAGACGTTATTTCGGTGCTGAAAACGTGAGATAAAGGTTTGGTTGATAAATTTTGCAGAAATTTTGGCAGGAAAAGAAAGCCCAGACAGTTGGCTGTGATGTTGGTACGCTTACGCTGCTTTGCCTGCGCTGCATACCAGACATCGGCGAGTGTGGGCTTCGGGTGTAAACCGATAGCGGTGGAAAAGATTATGGTAATTGGTCTGTTTCTGATAAATAATTGTATAGTACATACTCTGCATATTCTTTATTTTCTAAATCTTTTTCTCCGATGATATACACTTCCAAATTGTCATTTAGAAAACCTAATTTCCTTAACGCTCCTTCATTATTATTTGGAGTAAATATTGTCTCTTTAAAAACATTCATTCTATCTGCAAAAGTTTTATCTTTTGGCGCAATTAAAAGGAACTTAATTTTATAAGGAAATGATTTTAATTTGGATTCTGTAATGATTAAATCCATGTGCTTGTCCATTAACTCTTTTGCTTCATTGTATGTCATGATTTATAGTTTATGTGTAAATAAAAAACATTTAAATTTAAGGAAAATGTTCAATCGTTCTTATTATTTATCCATTGCAGTATTAATCCTATCGCTGCTACGATTAGCGCAAATATGGCTATCCACTCGCTTCTAATAGTCCGGCTTTTTACATTTTGATAATCATCGAAAATCTGTTTGGCATTTTCTGTTTCATACCATTTCAATAACCCTTCTGTGTCTGATTTAATTTGTTCTTTAACAAAAGATGAATGAGATATAAATGCCATTCCTGCGGAAGATATTTGAATATATCCATTCTGCATGTGAATGTCTATAAATTTCTTTTGGTAGGATAAAAAATTAATCACTGGGTCATTGATTTTAATTCCTGTGTCTAAAATAAGCCTATCCATTTTTATTAACTCTTGAACTTGGGTATTACTTTCTGCAATTCCTTTAAGATAAAATAAAACCTTATCGCATTTTTCATTAAACGAATCGGCGTGATTAATTTTCATAATGTCAAGTAATTAAAAAAGTGTCTAAACAAAATATTGTAACTGTGCCACCTTACTTAGGCTTAAATGATGAACTATCAACTTCAGTCACTAAAACTTTTGCCCCTAAAGATTGTGCAGTGGCAATATCGCTTTCGTCAACATCTTTTATTGCTCCATTTGGGAATATCATTTTTACTGTGGTTTGTCCAGTAGTTTTAAGGAATGGATTTACTTTAATTGTATCTGTTGAATTTAATATAATAGTTTTGTTGCTGGATTGAGATTGTTTTTTTGGAGTGATATCTATGAAGTTTAATAAAATTCCGAAATATTTTTTTTTGTGATCCGTATCTTCATAAATCGAGCATACAATAAAATTATAGTTCCTTGTCACATAGCCCATTTTTTTATTATCAAAACCGCTAAATTCTTTAAATCGCTTCATTCCAGGATTAAGTAAAATAAGCACAAAAACAACCACCACGATTATTACCCACCCTTTTTTGAGTTTATATTTCATTTTATTCGAGGTTGTTTACAATATTATTAATTAATTCTTTGCCGCTGCTTGTCTCATAATTGCGGCGCAAAATACATCCAGAATATTATATTGGATATTTTTAAAATGCTTTTCAGTCCCCTTTTGGGGATAGAACTTTTTCCGGTGTTATTTTAAATGGCTAAGCAGCCGGACGGGATTTTAATTTGCCCTTTTGAATAAGCGTAAGTTCTGTAACAGCCTGCTTCAACTCAACTAAAAGCTGTTTTTTAGAAGGTTCTTTGTACTCCAGTTCTTCTAAATCTTTGTGCTGCTTTTTTAATTCCTTCCATTCATTAATAGGGATATAAATACCTGTAGTTTTACCACTTCCATCTTGTATAACCTGTAGTTTCATTGCTGTAATTTTTGGTTTCTGGCTTAAGTACCTAACTGTACCTTCAGCAAATTACAAAAAATAAAAAAGCCTTCCATCATTTTGAAAGGCTTTTTTGTACCACGTACGGGATTCGAACCCGTGATTCCTCCGTGAAAGGGAGGCGTCTTAACCCCTTGACCAACGCGGCAT
>JANNAM010000152.1:0-5930 GCA_031384415.1 Bacteroidota bacterium | reverse complement strand
GCTTTTGAAATTGTAAAAACGGCGTTACAAAATAAAAAAGCAGTGGTAAGCGCCAATAAAAAAATGATAGCCGAGCATTTTGAAGAACTGCTGCAACTGCAGCAGGAAAATCAGACACCGTTTTTATACGAAGCTTCCTGCTGCGCCAGCATGCCCATCATCCGCAACCTGGAGGAATATTATGACAATGATTTGCTGCAATCTATCCGTGGCATCATCAATGGCTCAACCAATTTTATACTTACAAAAATTTTCCACGATAAGCTGGAGTTTGCAGAGGCTTTGTTGCTTGCACAGCAGGCTGGTTTTGCTGAAAGCGATCCCAAACTTGATATTGGTGGTTTTGATGCTGCCAACAAACTGAGCATTTTGCTGGCGCATTCATTTGGTGTAATTGCCAAACCGAAAGATTTTTTATTTAACGGCATTGAAACAATTTCACTTGAAGATGCAGTTGTTGCAACAGAAAAGCATTACAATATAAAACTGGTGGCCAACGCACAAAAACTAAGCAATGGAAAATTAGCCGCCTTTGTTTTACCACAGTTTGTGGCTCCCAAAGATGATTTGTACGCTGTAGAAAATGAATTTAATGCTATAACAACTGAAAGCAGTTTTGCCGACAAGCATTTCTTTAAAGGCAAAGGTGCCGGTGCTTTTCCAACTGCCTCAGCAGTACTGAGTGATATTTCGGCATTGCGGTATAATTACAAATATGAGTACAAAAAAATCTATCACCAGACAGATACACAATTAACCAATGATTTTTACCTGAGGGTTTTTGTAAGTGTGGATGAAATTGAAAAAATAAAAAAAGAAGAATTTGAATGGATAGAAGAATGGCACAATGAATTTAAACATAGCTGGCTTACGGGTGTTGTTCATGCAGGTAAATTATTTGAGCAGGATTGGTGGAAGCAGCCCGGTGTATCGCTCATTTTATACCCGGATGCCATTGTGGAAGATATTGAATACAGAAAAATAAGCAAACGCAGCCTGCAGCTTGCAGGAATTGTATAAAAGGTTTTTAGTTTTTAAAATTCAGAAAGGAGCCTGCTTTATTACGGGCTTTTTTTATTTGAGCAGTTCATCCATATTCCTGTCGTCGCTGATTTTTCCTTTTGCTTCCAGCATTCGCATGTCTTTGGCATCCTGTAAAAACTCTGAGGCGAAAATGAAACTGTTGAGCCTTTCATTTTTGCTGAAGATGATTTCTTTGTTATTGCCGCTCCATTCTTTTTGCCCCTGGTACAGGTACAAAATATTTTCACCAATTTCCATAACACTGTTCATGTCATGGGTATTGATCACAGTTGTCATGTTAAACTCTTTGGTGATGTCGAAAATTAATTTGTCTATCACCAGGCTGGTTTGAGGATCGAGGCCGGAGTTGGGTTCATCACAAAACAAATATTTTGGGTTTAATACAATAGCTCTTGCTATACCAACCCTTTTTTTCATCCCACCACTTAATTCAGCAGGAAATTTTTTATTTACATCCTGCAGGTTTACCCTAGCAAGCACTTCATTCACCCGTTTTAATTTATCTGAATGATTTAGGGAAGAAAACATTTCCAGGGGAAACATTACATTTTGTTCCACCGTCATGCTGTCGAATAAAGCCGAACCCTGAAAAAGCATACCAATTTGCTGGCGCAACTCCTTCCGTTCTTCATCAGTCATGTCAGTAAAATTCTTACCATCATAAATTATTTCGCCGTCATCGGGTTCAAACAAACCAACGAGGCATTTTTGCAAAACCGTTTTGCCACTGCCACTGGTGCCAATGATAAGATTGCAGATGCCAGTTTGCATTACATGGCTTACATCATTTAGTACGACTTTATCGTCAAAAGATTTTTTTATGTTTTTAAATTCTATCATTATAAGCTGCAAGTTTCAAGCAACAAGGGATAAGGGTGCTAACTTGAAGTGCTTTATTTTAAGTAAGTTTATTAATAAGTGAAATTAGCATTTTTTGAACTTCGATACAGATGCTTAGTAAAATTTCAGATGCTGTTTTGTGCTGAGGGTATAATTCAATTACTGCCAGAAAAGCAGTTTCAATTTCATAAGCAGATCCTAAGGCATTTTCCAGAAATAATTTCTTATGAGCATTGGTTGCTTTAGCCCCGCCTTCAGCAATATTTGCCGGGATAGAGAAAGTTGCACGCCTTATTTGTGAGCCCAATTCATATTTTTCTTCTGGGAGTAATTTTCTGCAAAACTTTTGGCTTTCAATAAAAAGACGAAAGCCTTTTTGCCAAACAATTAACTGTTTAAAATCTTTCATGCTGGTTGATTTATACTTGTAGCTTGAAACTTGTGGCTTGCGGCTTTCTACAACAACAACGCCGCCAAAATATAATCGGCAAACAAAATCATTACACAACTTACCACAACTGAGGTAGTGCTTGCCCTGCCAATTTCTAAAGCCCCGCCTTTTACATAATAGCCATAATAAGCCGGAATACTGCTGATGATGATGGCAAAAGTGTATGCCTTGGCCATTGCAAAAGTTACATTATAAGCTACAAAACTTTGCACCAGTCCCCGGTCGAAAGTTTGCGTCGATAAAATATGAGAAGCAGAACCTGCAAAGCGGCCCCCCAAAATGCCAAGCCCCATTGAAAGCACCACCAGCATGGGAATAGTAACCAATGCAGCCAAAACTTTAGGCAGTATCAAATATGTTTTTGTGTTGATGCCCATTATTTCCAGTGCATCAATTTGTTCACTCACTCTCATGTTGCCCAGTTCGCTTGCAATCTTGCTGCCAACAACACCGGCCAGCACAATACATACAAGTGTTGGAGCAAATTCGAGTATCACTGTATCTCTTACAATTTGTGCGATGGCTGTTTTTTGAATAAGGGGGCTTACTAACTGGTAAGCTGTTTGAACGGCACTAACCGCACCCATAAAAACAGAGATGATGGCTACAATCCAGAGTGAGCCGATACCAATTTCAACACACTGGTGCATGAATTCTTTCCAGTACATCCGCATGTTTTCGGGCCTGGTAAACATGCCCTTCATCATTAAAAGATAACGGCCAAAGTGGGTGAAGAAAGTCATGTGATTGTAGATTGGCGATTGCGGATTTATGAAAATACGAATTGCTGAAAGCAAATCTAAAAGCTAAAATCCGAAATCCGAAATTATAAATCGTGGCTGGTTTTCTTAAAACGTTTCCACCATTTACTTTTTTTTATTTCTTCCTGTGTGTCCGATTTTGATTTCATCTGGGCATCTACCACAGCAATTAAAACCATGTTGAAAATTGAGCGAATTGAGCTTCCCAATTGCAGCACATGCACTGGTTTTTTTAATCCCAGCAAAATAGGGCCAATGGAATCGGCGCCGCCGACCTCCTGCAAGAGGTTGTAGGCAATATTGCCCGATGCCAGATTGGGGAATATTAAAGTATTCACTTCGCCATCCACCAGTTCGGTAAACGGATAATTATCTTTTAAAATCTCTTTATTAAATGCAAGAATGCCTTGTATTTCGCCATCGCAAACCAATGTTGGGTCTTTGGCTTTTACTATTTCTCTTGCCTTGCGAACTAAGTTAGCTTCTGGGCTGTCGCTGCTGCCAAAGTTGGAGTAAGAAAGCATGGCAATACGTGGCTTAATATTAAACTGGTTCACTTCTTTTGCCACCAATAATGTTATCTCTGCCAGTTCTTCGGCTGTGGGGTTAAAGTTTACCGTGGTATCTGCCAAAAACAATGGGCCACGTTTGGTAAACATGATGTACATGCCTGCAATTTTTTTTACGCCATCTTCGGTGCCGATGGTTTGCAATGCAGGGCGGATAGTATCGGGATAATTGCGGCTTAGTCCGCTAATCATACAATCTGCCTGCCCCGTTTCCACCATCATACAACCAAAATAGTTACGGTCTTTCATTGCTTTATACGACTCATGCTTGTTTACTCCCCTGCGCTGGCGCTTTTCAAAAAACAATTCTCCAAATTGTCTTCTCTGCTCTTCATGGGCATCATCCTTGGGATTCACGATAGGCATATCATCAATATCCACGCTGTTATCGGCAGCAATTTTTTTGATTTTAAATTCATCTCCCAATAAAATAGGATAAGCCACACCTTCTTCCTGTGCCAGTTGCGCTACTTTTAAAATCTTTATGTTTTCTGCATCGGCAAATACAACACGTTTAGGATCTTTTCTGGCTTTGTTGCCAATGATGCGGCTGAGCTGGTTATCTAAACCAAGGCGTTTGTTAAGTTCCAGTTCATAATTATCCCAGTCAGTTATTGGATATTTTGCAACCCCACTTTCCATGGCTGCTTTTGCAACTGCCGGTGCAACTGTTGAAAGCAATCTGGGGTCCACAGGTTTTGGAATAATATAATTGGGGCCAAATGAAATTGTTTTTTCATTATACGCCAGGTTCACCATATCGGGCACAGGTTCTTTTGCAAGCGCTGCCAATGCTTTTACTGCTGCCAGTTTCATGGCTTCGTTAATGGTGGTAGCTCTTACATCCAATGCGCCACGAAAAATATAAGGGAAGCCCAATACATTATTCACCTGGTTTGGATAATCACTGCGGCCTGTGGCCATGATAACATCTTTACGGGCAGCTACGGCAACATCATACGTTATTTCAGGATCGGGGTTTGCCATCGCAAAAACAATGGGGTTTTTTGCCATGCTTTTAACCATATCGCCGTTAAGCACATTGCCCACACTTAATCCAATAAACACATCAGCATCTTTCAACGCTTTTGCCAGATCATAATCTTTATATTTGGCATCCACACAAAATTTCAGTTTCTGTTCTTCCACATCTTCCCTGCCGGTAAATAATATTCCTTTGCGGTCAAATACCATAAAGTTGCTGTGTTTTGCACCCAGCGCTTCGTATAGTTTCATGCAGGCCATGGCAGCAGCACCGGCGCCATTTACTACAAATTTTACTTTCTCAATTTTCTTTTTCTGAATTTCCAAAGCATTCAGCAAAGCAGCCGCAGAAATAATGGCGGTGCCATGCTGGTCATCATGCATGATGGGAATCTTGCAGCGCTTCTTCAGTTCCTGCTCAATGTAAAAACATTCAGGCGCTTTGATATCTTCTAAATTGATGCCGCCAAAAGTTGGTTCCAGTGCCTGCACAATCTGCACAAATTTTTCCGGGTCGGTTTCATTTATCTCGATGTCGAACACATCAATGTCGGCAAAAATTTTAAACAAAACGCCCTTGCCTTCCATTACCGGCTTGCCGGCTTCGGGGCCAATATTGCCCAGGCCCAGCACCGCCGTTCCGTTGCTGATAACCCCAACCAGGTTTCCCTTGGCGGTGTATTTATAAACGTCTTCGGGATTGTTTTTTATTTCCATGCAGGGCACAGCCACGCCGGGTGAATAGGCCAGCGATAAATCCCTTTGTGTTTTGGCTTCTTTGGTAGGAACAACTTCAATTTTTCCGGGCCTTCCTTTGGAGTGATATTCTAAGGCCTGCTGCCTGCTTAACTCTTTGCTTGATTCTTTGCTCATATAGAGTAATTAAGATTCGTGTTCAATACGGATATTTATTTTGTACCCGGCGATGTGAATACTTAGCGTCTTATATGCATTGCCAATTTATATGGCAGCAATGCTATTGAACAAGGGAGTGCAATTTAGTGAAATTGGGGGAGAGTGGTTGTATTGTTAATTCTGCAACATCAATCTGCTATACCCGGTTTGGGGTATTTTTTATTTGAAATATTAATTGCAAATTGCATATAGATGTAAAATGAAATGATTTCAATCGTTGTTAACTTAAACACTATGACTTTTGAAGCATACACCCAAAAGCTGATTGTTTTGCAAGAGTATATTGTAAAGCACTGGGCAAATACCCCCCCCCCAATTATCTAAAAAATTAGATGTGTCCGAAAGGACTGTGTTAAGAATGATTGC
>JANNAM010000252.1:0-2159 GCA_031384415.1 Bacteroidota bacterium | reverse complement strand
TTAAAATGATATTTCTTTTGTGCTTCAGTATTCATACACACCACACATAAAACCAGGCACAGCATTTTTACTTTCATAATTATTTTATTTTTATTTCCATTACCTGCACAGGCTGGGGTAAAATATTGGCCTTGCCTTCCCCATCCTTTTGATCGGTAAATTGAACAAATACATGTAATTGCTTTTTCTTTTTCCACAACTCCGTGTCAAAACTTGGTTCCCACGAACCTACCGCAGTAGCCGTTACATCATTTACCCGCCAGTTATTTACACTCATATCTTCATTGACTGCAACGCAAACTTTATTTCCCCTTTCTTCATCCCTGAAAATTAAAGCAACCAAATTTCTATTTCCTTTTTTATAACTGATGACCTGCGGACGGCTGACAGGGATCCTTTTGGTGCCCATACCACTTAAACTGAAAGCAGTTTTGCGAAAACCCGTGTTTTGTACTTTCCATTCATTATTTACATTGTAAGCAATATGATACTGTGGAACAGGATCGTCCTTATCTCTCCAGTAAGAAGCAATAAAGGGATTGCCCTCCTCATCTGTACACATACTGGTTTGATTAATGAGTTCGCTTTTTTGGGGGATAAGGCAAACGTATTCTGCAGTAGCCGCATTTATGGGCAATTTATATTTTTCGTTCTTGCTGTTTTGCCAGGTAACTCCTCCATCAGTTGATTTGGCATAACACAGGTCATGATTGGTTGCCACATCAGCCGATTCTCTCCAAACCCATGAAAGATGAACTGTTCCTTTTACATCTACACAGGCTTGCCAGTAAGCATTCCGTTTCTTTTCCCCATCAATTAAATTTTGATGCAATTGGCTCCATGTTTTGGTGTTTATATCATAGCTGTTGATCACTAAATTACCCTTCCCGGATTTGCCATCGCGATACAGGAATAACAAATTGCCATTGGATAAAGTATAAAATTCGGGATAAGTAACAAGAGCTTCTGCCATACCTGTCATGGCCATTTCATCAGTCATTTGTAAAGAACCGGGTGCAATACTTTTACTGTAATGCAGGGGATTATTATGCTGGTTCCATGCCAAATGTAAATAACCATCCCCGTCTGTTATTATACTTATAGAATTGTGTGCATCAGCAACACTACCTTTAAATTTAGTGGTTTGTAAAGTCCAGGTAGTTTTGCCCAACGTTCTTTTTCCCAAAACCACAAAACCATTTTTGTTGTAAAAAGATATGTACTGGGTATTTTTATAAGTGGATAAAGAGTTTTTGCGAAACACAGCAGTATTTACAGAATTATTTGCCCATCCACTGTCAACAAAAACCAACTTTACATTTGTTATTTGCTGCGA
The DNA here is from genome assembly GCA_031384415.1 of Bacteroidota bacterium. Classification (GTDB taxonomy): domain Bacteria; phylum Bacteroidota; class Bacteroidia; order Chitinophagales; family Chitinophagaceae; genus Ferruginibacter. The sequence goes on along the minus strand of JANNAM010000252.1, from coordinate 823 downwards.
AAATACAGGGCATGAAAATAACAGCAACAACATATAAATGACTGACTTTTTATGGCAATTAATTTTCATTGTTTGGAAAAAATTTGTTTATTCCCTTTATGACCGTCCGCCGGCCCGTTCTGGTGTGGACGGGAATTAACGGGTAGAACGGGAGGTTTGGGAGCTTCTAAAACATTTTCTTCAATCCTTCCCACTTTACTTTCCAGCTCCCATCTTTGGGGAAGCCAATATTGATCTCTTTATCCGCATCAGCACCCGTACACATCATTGCTACTGCATTTAATACACCGCCATTTCCAGGCAGGTAAATCGTTAATCGTTCATCCTGGTAATTATGCCCATTAATTAAATAAGTATTTGTTTTAACTGGCATCAGCAGCGCATTTACCGCCTCTTCGGGCATGTGCAGTCTTGCGGCAGTCATGGCCATCAATGGATAGTCCCATCCCCAGGTTTCGTTCCAGTTCCATTTTTCTAATACGGTGTTGTATGTATTTTTCATCACTATTTTATCCAATCCATTTGCAGCAGGAATAGAACTGTAAGCGCCCAATACTGCGGGATGATCTGTTAAATATTTTGAATTAGGTTCGTAACAATCCGGTGTATTTTCGGCCGCCAGGTAAACACCATTTTTTTGTGGAAGTACTGCAAGATTATTGATGATCTTATCCCATTTTTTTTCTCTTTTTAATCCTGATCTTATTCTCCATTGCTGCGCTACTTCCAAAGCCCAGCTCCAGTATGAAAGTTCGTAAGTTGGGTTAAAAGTTGACACCGCATCAAAACATTCCTGTGCCGGTATTAATCCTTTACCAAGATT
>JANNAM010000241.1:0-15774 GCA_031384415.1 Bacteroidota bacterium | reverse complement strand
CTTTTGCAAAATTCCTTCCGGCAGAATCTACCTGGAGGATATATTTAGTGGTGGCGGAATCATTGGAATACTTTGGATTGGTCCATGAAAAAGTAACAACCGTTCTGCTGCTGTCGGCAAGAACCGGTGCTACAGAAGCAGCCGAACTGGTTAACACCGGTGAAACACCCAGTTGATAAACCGGCAATGCATCTACCTTGGTAAGATTATCGGTTTTGTTACAGGCAGAAAATATGGCAACTAATCCGGCTGCAACCACAAAAAGTTTTGAAAAATATTTCATACTTATTTTTTTAATAGTGTTTAATCAAAATCTTTTAGATTTTATTTTTTATTTTATTGAACCGTCCATTTTCCTGTTTTAAAATCAACTGTAATTTTGCGTGACCCTGTAGTGCCGGGAGCCAGCATATCACCACCGTTTGGTTTAAAATCATCTCCACCGGTGCTATTACCGTTATTACCTCCTATAAATCCATATTTATTTGACCAGTCGCCATACACAGGAACAAAGAGATAGGAATTGCCGCCTGAAAGCGTAATGGTTAATTCAAATTTGGTAGTACTTATTTTTGTAAACCGCTGGCTCACTAATTCGGGATCGCCGCCACCCATCCAGCTTGCCGGTGTGGCACTGCCTGTTATGTACAATTTTGCAGGAACAGGATAAACTACATCGAGGTAAGGTGTAACTACAATTTTGATAACATTGGAATAAAGGGGAACCGAATTATTGAGCAGTGTAGATTTTACCCTGAACTCAATATTATGAGTTACATTTTCAAGCATACCCAGTTTGGTGAGGTAAGTATTCAGTTCTTTCACAGTTAAAGAAGTTCCTAAATTATTTGCAAAAGCAGCTTCCTGTATTGTTGGACTGGTAAAATTAGATCCGGTTGTATCTATTTGCAAAATATAAGTTACATCCTGCGAACTTATACCGGTGTTAAACTGGTAGTTAGGATTTGTCCAGGTAAAAGAAATAGCAGTTTGCGCTGCATTTGCAGGCAAGAGTACCAATGCGGCTGTTGAAGCTGCAGTAAGTACAGGATTGGTTCCTCCTGTATAATACACTTTGTTTTCATCCTTTGTGCAGGATAAAAACAAAGCCGCTGTAAAGAATGAACCGAGTAGTAATTTGATTACATTTTTCATATAAACCGTTTTTAAATATTTTAATTAAAACCCTGGGTTTTGTGTTAAGTTAGGATTGGCAACAATGTTGGATGCAGGAATAGGGAACAAATTGTATTTACTGTCCACTGCTGTGCCAGATGATACACCACCCTTCCATGGCCACAAATAGGTACTTGTGGTTAATAATCCATAACGGATTAAATCTGTGCGGCGGTGGCCTTCCCAGTATAATTCTCTTCCTCTTTCATCTAAAATAAACTGAAGGTTTAATTGACCGGCTGAGATATTGCCTGTTGCATTTCCGTAAGCCCTGGTGCGTATGGCATTAATATAACCAAGAGCAGTTGTGGCATCTCCACCAGTACCGCCACGCAATAGAGCTTCTGCATAAATCAAATACATTTCAGATAAACGGAAAATAGGGAAATCAATATCTGCAAAATACTTAATGCCGTCAGACACGGCCGCCCCATCCGAACGAATGTTCACAAATTTCTTTACATGCGGTCCCTGTTCAAAATCGCTGATGTTGGTTATAGTTAACTGGGCAGGGCCTGTGCCATATTTTGAAGTGGTAAACATGGCTCTCTTATCAGTAGCACCTGTTAAATCAGAAAAAAGGTTTACAAATGCAGCCGTTGACCTGTAACCGTACCATCCTTCATTTGTTCCATAATCCACTAACTCCACACCGCAGGGGGCATGAATCAAAAATGTTGTGTTGCCATAAGCTTTGGTACGAAGGCCATCACAATTAACGGTAAACATAAACTCATCTTTTGCCTTATCATTATCTGCCATAAATAGTTTGGGGTAACCTGCGTATAAAGAAAAGCCTGCCCCTATTACTTTTTTGGCATAGGTAATGGCATCTGTATATCTTGTTGTGCCTGTGTAAACACCTGCATTCAGGTACATACGTGCCAACAATGCCCAGTCAGCAGCCTGGTCAACCCTGCCGTATTCAATTGTTTTTGCAGGAGCTAAATCAGCATCAATTGCTTTCAGTTCGCTTTCGATATAAGTGAACAAAGCAGCCCTGCCAATCTCTTTTGGTAAGGCAGTTCCAATCAAATCAGCTTCGGTAATAAAGGTAGATTTTCCAAAAAGGTCCATCATTACCCAGTAATTAAAGGCACGTAAAAAACGTACTTCAGCAATTGTTTTCTTTATTTCAGCAGCGTCGGTGCCGGTAATATTTCTTTCGGCTAATTTAGCATCCGTACTTTCTCTTAAGTACTCATTAATTAAAGTGATATTATAAATTGGCCTGGCATAAATCCCTTTTAAAAATGGATCAGCGCTTGTAAATTTCAGGTCATGAAAATCATGAATGGTCTGGTCGTTCCAGGCAACCACGGCCTCGTCGGTTGGTAATTCCTGGCAGTTAAAAAACATCCTGATAAAGCCTACCTGGGAGCCTTCATCAAGCCCGCCGCTTATATCGGGATTGCCAGCCCCGCCTGCATTACCAGATATAGCCAGTGTGGCATAAATTTTTGCCAGCACACTTTTGTAACCTGCGGCAGTGGCATAAGTTTTTTCCGGCGTAAGATCGTTTGTTGGAAACAAATCTAATTTTTTGGCGCATGAAGCTGCAACTAATGTTACAATGATGGCGCTTACTAAGTATTTAATTGTTTTACTTTTCATATCAATCAATTATTTTTTAATTAAAAATCTAAACTAAAGCCCAGCGAAAAAGTATGTGGCCTTGGGTAAATATTGTTATCTACACCGGATTCACTTGCATTTTCGGGGTCAAGGCCCTTGTAATTTGTAATCACAAATACGTTTTGAATGCTGGCTGCAACCCTCAGGCTGGCTTTGTTGTTAAATACTTTTCCTGCATTGTAACCGAGGTTAATATTATCGAGCCTGAAGAAAGAAGCATTTTCAATATAGTAATCAGATAAATACTGGTTGTTGTTAAACCTTGTATTAAGGTAATCAACTGAAGCATTGCCTATAAAATTGACAGGGTTTTTTATCTGCCTTATTACACCGTTATTTGAATTGTAATTATTGTAGAGGTATGTACCAAAAACACCGTGACCTGATAATCCGATTGAGTATTGCTTATAAACCAATTGTGTGTTCACACCCAATAAAATATCTCCTGCAGGCTTCTTATAATAATAGCGGTCCGACTCATCTATTTTACCGTCCCTGTTCAAATCTTCATACAAACCTTCAATTGGGCTGCCGGTAGTTTTATCATACACCTGTTTGTAAACAAAATATGTGTATGGGCTATAACCTACACTAAACCTGCCGATATTATTTCCTGTTCCGCCTGATATTCCGCTAACAGCAATTCCTTTAAAATTAGGATCCTGTTGTTTTAAAAGGTTGGTAATTTTTCTTGTATTGTAAGTAAAATTGAAACCAAAATCCCAAATCAGGTCCTTCTTCTTTACTGGCTGGGTGTTTAATGTAAACTCCACACCCTTGTTTTCCATATTACCTACGTTGGTCAGTAATTCAATATTAAAATTACCGCCTGCTGCTACCGGAACAGTACTTAACAGATCTTTGGTTTTTTTGAAATAATAATCAACTGAACCAGAAATCCTGTTATTGATGAATCCAAAGTCAAGACCAACGTTTGATGTGGTAGTGCTTTCCCATCTTCTGTCTGGGTCATAAGCAGAAGGACGCAGGAAACTGTAATAAGTGTTTCCAAACTGGTATTGTGCACCAGAATTACTCCGGCTGTAATAAGGCAGGTAAGAATAATAAGGAATTCCATCCTGCTGACCAGTTGTTCCCCATCCCAGCCTCAATTTTAAATCGCTAACTACATTATTGGATTTAAAGAATTCATCTTTTAATTTCCAGGCTACGGCAACAGCAGGAAAATAACCAACCCTGTTTGCTTTTGCAAATTTAGAACTGGCATCCCTGCGGAGAGAACCAGTTATTAAATACTTATTGGCAATTGAAATATTTGCCCTTGCCAGATAAGATTCTAACCGATACTCAGGTTTATCTGTAAGAAAAGTTGGTTCAGAACCTGCGATCGTATCTTTTTTTGCAGGCAGTGTTGCATCTGCAATTGCCCTGTAGCTAAAAGAAGCATAATTGGTAACATTGGTAACAAAGTCCTGGTATGTGTGACCAACCAGCAAATCTATCTTACTGTTGATGCTTTTTATTTCTTTGTTATAAAGCAGTTCAATATCGGTCAATGTATTTTTTTTGCCCTGCTTATAATAAGTTTTTCTGCCGCCGGTTTTGTAATTGGTAGCAGATAGTGAATCTATATTATCATTTCCGCTTCCTTTTGAATTGTCAATGCCAAGGTTAACCAGCACATGAAGGTCGGGAAACCAGTGAATTTTATAATCTACCTGGATGTTTCCTACTAAGCGGTTAACATTCGATGTATTATCACGCTGGTCAAGCAAGGCAACCGGGTTACGGGTAGCAAGGCCAATAAGTGTATTGTTGCCATCCAGCCACTCATAATAACCACCAAACTTTCCTGAAGTTGATTTAACAGGTTGTGTGGGGTCAAAAGAAACTGCTGAACCTATGGCACCCCCATCAGCAAAAACGTTTTTTGTATTGCTGGCTTTTAGAGCCAGGTTAACACTTAAATGATCGTCTAAAAATTTAGGAGAAAGGTTCACCGCAGCTGTAAAGCGTTTAAAATTGTCTGTCTTTAAAATACCATCCTGGTTTAAATAACCCAAAGAAGCTCTTACAGGAATATTATGAAATGCACCGCTTGCGCTAATGTTGTTATCCCAGCCAAAAGCAGCCTGGTAAATCTCTTTCTGCCAGTCGGTATTAGCCGTACCCAGCAAATTTTTGTAAGTATTGATGCCACTTTTTGCAGCATCGCCATTTATGATTGCTCTTACTTCATCGCCAGAAAGCACTTTTACAGTTTTGCCTACTACACCAGTAGATAACTGGGTGTTAAAATTATACTTCACTTTGCCCTTTGAACCTTTTTTGGTTGTAATGATAATTACACCATTAGATGCTCTTGAACCATACAATGCAGTTGCTGATGCATCTTTCAGCACACTCATAGATTCAATATCATTTGGGTTAATGGTATTCAAAAAATTGCCTGAGCCGGCAATTCCGTTTCCTTCTACCGGAACACCGTCAATTACAATTAATGGATCGTTGCTTGCATTCAACGAAGCGCCACCCCTGATACGGATTTTGCTGCCACCACCTGCAGAACCACCACCTGTTGTAATTTGCAAACCTGCCACTTTACCCTGTAGCAATTGTTCCGAAGAAGCAATGGCACCCTTTTGGAAATCTTTGGCAGATACTGATGTAACTGCACCTGTTAAGTCAGATTTTCTACGGGTACCATAAGCAACAACTACCACTTCATTCATTTGCTGATTGGCCTGAAGCAGTTTTACTTCAACAGATGATTTACCATCAAGAGCAAGTTCCTGCCGGCCAAAACCAATAGAAGTGAATACCAGTGTTGCGTTGGCAGGTGCGCTGATTTTGAAGCTGCCATCTGATCCAGTTTGTGTACTGGTTGTTGTTCCTTTTACACTTACAGTTACCCCGGCTGCAGGCGTGCCGTCTTTTGAATCGGTAACTTTACCAGTTATGATATTTTGTGTAAAAGCTGCAGCAGAAAATAACATCAATGTTAAAGACAGGAGCAGAACCTTAGAGATTTGTCTCGTACTTTTTCTCATAAAACAAACATTTCGTTTTTAAAAATTTTGCAATCGCATTTAAAGGTTGTGTATAAAGTACACAATCTAAATGTGTAAAACTTACACAAAGTAATGCTTTTTTGGTAAAAAAAAATTTTTTGTTAAATCTTTTTGGAGAATTTGTTTATTTACACGAACAAATAATGGGGTAAATCAGGAACTAAGATTGAAGCTTTACTTCGCTAGGATTATTGGCAGTTTAAAAATCAATTCCGACCCATTTCTTCTTTTTTACCTCATATTTTTCATAGTTAAACTTGTAAAGTTTACCGGGGCGGTGTGGCACATCCTGTTCCATTTCATCAATGTCAATTAAAAAATCCATTGAAAAGAATTTTTTACGGAAATTCCGTCTGTCCATTTTAAAATCCAGGATAGCTTCATATAAATTCTGCAGGTCACGAAGTGAAAACTTTTTTGGCAACAGGCTAAATCCAAGCGGATGTTCCTGTATTCTTTTTTGCAGCCATTGATAAGAAGTATCAAATATTTGCTGATGATCAAAAGCCAGATTAATTGCAGCTTTTACATCATGCCAGTGCAGTTCGTTATCAAGTATATTAAGTTTGTGGTGCTGTATATTTATTAATGAACAGTAAGCAACTGTAACCACACGACCTGCAGGGTGGCGGTTAACAGTTCCAAATGTGTGAACCTGCTCAAGATATACATCACTTAAACCAGTACGCTGTTTCAATATCCTGCCTGCAGCGGCCTCAAGGTCTTCATTTTCTGCAACCAGGTCACCTAATAATGACCATTTGCTCTGGTACTTTTTTAAATCACTTCTAATTAATAATACTTTTAGTTTATTTTCATCAAATCCAAAAATTACACAGTCAACAGATAATGCAATCCTGTTCCTGCCCTGTACTTCTAATTGAATAGCCTGAAGGCTTTTTGTATTTTTTATATGACTTCCATTTAATGACGGCATGCTTAAATTAATTTTTGTTTCAAATATTTATTGTTTTTCAAATTCAATGAAATAACCTTTGCCGTTTTGCTGTATTTTGATAAAATAACATCCGGAAGGCAATGCATTAAACTGGTTGGTTATTGAATACCTGTATTGCCCACGGTATTGAAAAGCATTTTGCAATGTTTGCAGCTGCTGGCCAAATGCATTGAGTAATGATAGGGTTACAATTCCGTTACCGGGTACAATATAATCTATACGGGCATCATTTTTAACGGGGTTAGGAGATATTTTTATTCCAAACCCATTTTTTTGATTTGCAATATTTGTATTAAACGAACTTGTAATAAACTGACCGCTGGTATAGTTATTTATTACTCCCTGCGTACAGCTTGCAGTTACCCTCCAGTCATAAGAAGTGGAAGCTGATAAATTTGAGAGGCTCACGGTGCCGGCGTTTATGGAAGTAGCTGCATTAATCCAGGTTGCTGTATTGGTTACTTTATAATCCACAGTATAATAATACCCTGGAGTTGCCGTCCAGTTTAATACTGCCGATTGAGCAGTTATTGAAGTAACACTTAATCCGGCAGGCGCTGCAATATTACAGGGTACACTAACATAAATGTGATATTCGCCTGGCTGCAGACTGATGTTTTGTGAATTGGTGGTTACCAGGAAAGTTGATCCGGTTGTTCCATTTACTCCGTTACCTGTTCCATTACTGATATAATTAGTCCAGTTTCCATTTGTTTGAAAAGTAACAGCTTTCGATTGTGGCACCACATCCAAATTTGCAACTACGGTTAACTGTGTTCCGGAAGAAGCTGGGTCGGCTATTTGAAATGATTTAACTAACCCTCCATTATTAAAAAAATCATAACTAAAGTTAGTATTGTTAAAAATAGCCGGATTATTTAACCGAAACTGAATTATACTTTTATAAGTATCATACAAATGCCTGCGGTTAGGATCCGTCATATATTCCCAGTGCGGTGGTTTATTGGCCAGGTTAGAACCTCCAAAGCCTAGTGAAATATCATAACCCCTTTCTTCAAACTGCCAAATCATTTTAGGCCCGGGTACTGTAAAGAAAACTGCTGCAGCGGCTTCTTCTCTTGCCAAAGCTGTTGCAAGCGTTTTCACATTATAACTGCCCGATGCATTTCCAAACGTTAAGTTCTTATACATGGTTCTTTCTTCATCGTGGCTTTGCATATATCCAACTTCGGCAGGGTTGTTAAATGCCCTTTGTGCACTATTGTAAACAACAGGACTGATATCAGAATTGGAAGTGTAGCCCATAGTACATTGATTATACCTTGCATTATTATTGCCCCAAAGCATAAACCCATGTGCCGCATATTCCTGTTCTTCCTGAGATGGCAGCGTACCTAAAAATTCAAGTATCATGTATGTACCCGGATGTGTGGGTACCGTTCCATCGTAGTACCGTTTTAAATTAGTTACACGGCTGGCATCATAATTTTCTATTGTTGTTGTGTTGCTTGCTGTTTGTGTAAATCCTTTCGCAAGATCAAACCTGAATCCATCCACCCTGTATTCATTCAACCAATGATCTAAAGATCGCTGAACTAAATACTGTGTTGCAGTTGAGATATGATTGAAATCATTAAAAAAAGCATAAGCATGTGGTGTTACAGCATTAAGCCATGGATTATTTGCCGCAGGCCTGTTATTTGCAGCATCCCAGTACATCTTTGCCTGAGGTGCATTGCCTGTGCAATGGTTATACACAACATCCAAAATAACAGCAATACCATTAAGATGGCATTTGTCTATAAATTCTTTTAATTTATTTTTTGTGCCATAATATTTATCCGGAGCAAAATAAAATGCAGGATTATACCCCCAGCTTTCATTGCCGTCAAATTCGTTTATTGGCATCAATTCAATTGCATTGATTCCAATGTTCTTTAAATATTGCAAAGAATCAATAAGAGACTGGTAACTATGCTGAGCTGTAAAATCTCTTATTAATAATTCATACACCACCAGATTTCTTTTATCAGGTTTGGCAAAACTATTTGCCTGCCAGCTGTATTGTGGCTCTGCCGTTTGCAAAACACTTACAATGCCTGATGTTAAGCCTGTTGGATAAGGTTTAAGATTAGGATAAGTTACGGCATCAATAAACGGATCGTTTGCCTGGTCAAGTATTTTTTGGGCGTAAGGGTCGGCAGTTTTAATTGAATTATCTATTAAATACTGATAAGCATATTCAGTGCCTGCTGTAAGTCCATTGATGGTTATCCAGTAATAATTGCCATCAGGAGTACGGTTCATTTGGTTGCTGCATAATACAGCCCAGTTTGAAAAATCGCCCAACACAACAACATTACTTTTATTAGGTGCATACAAAACCAATGTAACAGAAGTATTATTGGCAGCATAATTTATGCCTTCCTGAACACCGGCTGGCAAAGCCGCAATATTGTTTGCAGGTGCTATAAAAAAACTAAATGAATCTTTCTTAATTCCGGAACCATCATTTCCTTCAAGCATTACCAATTGTGAACAGCCCGTAGTAAAAACCGGGTTGGCAGAAATAGTGTTCGCATTGGCAGCTGTATTAATTGTGGTGCCATTCAATTTTAACGTAAGTGCCGAATTTGAAGATGCCACTCCCGTAATACCAATAGTTCCACCAACGTTTACATTAACAGGTTCAACCCATGGAATAAATCTTGGCTCAAAAGGCGGCAGGTTAAGCCGCACTGCATATTCTGTATTTCCATAAACAGGAATATACATATCGCTGTTGTCTGAATTAACTTCCTTGATACTGTTGTTGCCATTTGCATTCCTGAAAATAACGCAAATCTTTTTTATTGTTTCGCCGGCAGGAACATTAAAAAACGTTCTGATGTTGTTAATTGTATATTGATATTTATTAACACTTACAGAAGTAGCTTTAGCAGCAGGATCGGCAGTACCCCATGTAAATTTTGTATATCGCCAGTCTGTAGAGTTGACGCTTAAACTGGTTATCAGACCAACATGAACATACACGTTGTTTGAAGAACCACCTTCAAAATTAAGCAGTCCCTGATTGCCCTTAGTACAATCAACCGTAAAACTCAGCGTTGAATTATCAACAGGAAATTCAGGAGACCAGTTTAGTAATCTTTGGGCAATGGCATTTACCCCAATAGAAAACATAGTGAGGAGTACAATTATTTTTTTCAAAGTGCAATCGTTTTAATGTGTAAAATAAACACATTATTTTATATTTTACAAAATTATTCTGCAACTATTTTTTCATTGCATTTATTTTACTGCTTTGGCAAAATCAATTTTGATTTTAAATGCGCTGCTATTTTACCAATTCAAACACAGCAGTTGTTAGTGCAGCAACCGAAAAATCCGCAAGCACATTTTGTCTATTTGTTAAAACATTTTTCATAGATGTAAACGCTTTTGTACGCTCTTCGTATTTTGCAACCTGCACCCGCTTTTCTTCTTTTGCTGTATTCATAACTACCATTACAGTTTGTTTTTCATCGTACCTGAAAAAAACATATACAGCATCTTCGGGAACGAACTGCACAAATTTTCCGGTAGTTAATGCAGAAGATTTTTTTCTGTAGTTGGCTAGTGTAGTTATGTATTGAAATATTTCCTGGTCTTTTTGGGTACGGCCTGCAGCAGAAAATTTATTTACTTCATCCCCGGGCCATCCACCCGGAAAATCTAGGCGTACATATCCGTCATTTGGGCTTGTAGTGCCCGTTGTTGCAAGTTCATCTGCGTAATACATTTGCGGAATTCCCCTGCTGGTAAGTAACCAGCCCAGCGCCGATTTATACTTATTTACATCTTCGTTCACCACTGAATAAAATCTGGCCATGTCATGATTATCTAAAAAAATTACCTGACGCATTGGATCTTTATAAACAAAATCCTGGGCAAGTGTGGTGTATAATTTATTAATGCCGTCATCCCAGCCAAAGTCTTTTGTCATGGCATCCATAATACTCCAGAGCGTTTGAAAATCGGTGGAGGCCTGCAGGTTGCTTTTAAAAGGGATATTGTAATTATTCTGAACAAAATAAGACTGATTGGGAACACCATGCACCCAGGTTTCGCCAAACATGGTTAACATTGGATATTCATCTACGAGTGCTTTATTGCAACGGTTCATAAATGGCAAATCATTGTAAGCATATGTATCAATCCGCCAGCCGTCAATTCCAAACTCTTCCACAGTCCATAAAGCATGCTGAATTAAAAAATTAGCAGTATAAGGATTATTGTGATTAAGGTCGGGCATTTGATTGGTAAACCAGCCATCACTCATTTTCTTTTTTTCAATACCGCTTGCATAAGGGTCAAATAAAACCTGGTCTTTGTAGGTTGTGTTGGTATATTGAGGCCATTGGTTCAGCCAGTTTTTCATTGGAATATCCTGCACAGTAAAATGATAAAGACCAACATGATTGTACACCGCATCCTGAATAATTTTCATTCCCTTCGCATGAGTTGCATCAATTAAATTTTTATAAGCACCGCCGCCACCAAGGCGTCTGTCAATTTTATAATGATCGGTAAATGCATAACCATGTTCTGTCCGATCGGGCATGTCATTTTCCAAAACAGGATTAAGCCATAAAGCAGTAACACCTAATGCCTGCAAATAATCAAGATGATTTTGGATTCCTTGTAAATCGCCGCCATGGCGGTTAAATACAGTGTCACGATTGAGAGATTGATCTCTCATTCCAGGAACCCTGTCGTTTGATGGATCGCCATTGCTAAAACGATCGGGCATTATCAAATACATAAAATCTTTTGAAGTAACTCCTTGTGCAAACTCTTTTCCATTTCCTTTCCGGCGGGGTTTTAATTCATACTGCAGGTTTATATTTTTTACAAATGGAAAATTAAACCTGCATGGTTTAGCAGTTGCATCAATTACAAGATCAAGAAAAATATAGTTCGGATTTTCAACACGGTTTATCTTAACAAGGTTAACACCAGTTGCTAGCTTGATGCCAGCCGGCCCCATTTTAATCATGGGAAAATTACCTGCAACATTATCACCATGTACCATCACCTGAACTTTATTCCATTTCATTCCAGCCCACCAGTTTGTTGGGTAGCAGGTGTAGGTATTGCCTTGGGGGAAGCCTGTAGCAAAAAAAACAATTATAAAAAATTGTGAAAAAAAAATCTTTTTCATTTACTAATCTTTTTCTTTTATTAAAAAATAGCAAATTAAAGCGGCAAAAATCATCAATACTCCTCCGATCTGAACAGCTGCTAATCTGTCATTATTAAGTACATGTTTCATAATCCAGCCAAAACCCAACGATGCAATAATTTCTGGCAATACAATAAAGAAATTAAAAATGCCCATATACACTCCAATTTTATTTTCGGGCAATACACCACTCAGCATTGCATAAGGCATAGACAGGATACTTGCCCATGCTATCCCAACTCCTGTCATACAACCAAACAGCATATATTTATTTTCTACAAAAGCAACACTAATTAAACCAATAGCACCACATAAAAGGCAAATACTATGAGTTAGCTTTCTGCCTAATTTTCTTGCAATAGCCGGAAGTACAAAGGCAAAGGCAAATGTTATTACATTGTAAAATGCAAGTGTAAGACCACCGAAATTGGTTCCCTGGCCGTATAAAGGATCAGTTTCGCTGGTAGCATGAAATATATTTCTTGCTACAGCAGCATTATAAAAGAACCACATTAAAAATAAACCTGGCCAGGTAAAAAACTGAACCAATGAAAGAATTTTCATTCTTCTGGGCATGTTTGTGATGGCTTCAAATATTTCTTTAACACCTCCGCCAAATCCCTTATTAGATTCTTTGACTTTGTCTTTATAACCAAGATCAGGCGGTGGATATTCTTTTGAAGTGAATACTGTATATAAAACAGCAGCTGTAAAAAAGAATGCACCAATATAAAAGCTCCATTTCACATTATCTGGAATGACTCCGCTTTCGGCTGTATTACTAAAGTGCAACCAGTTAGTCATCATCCATGGCAAAGCCGACGCAATACTGCCTCCAAGTCCAATCATCAGGCTTTGCATTACAAATCCCTGTGTTCGTTGATCTTCATTTAATTTATCAGCCACAAAAGCTCTGAAGGGCTCCATGGCTACATTGCCAAATACATCCATTATCCAAAGTAAACCTGCTGCCATCCATAATGCACTGCTGTGAGGCATAAATATTAATGCGATTGTACTCAATAGAGCACCTACTAAAAAATAAGGTCGTCTTCTGCCAAACTTTGGATGCCATGTTCTGTCACTCATGTAACCAATAATTGGCTGAATGATTAAACCAGTTAAAGGTGCTGCTAAAAAAAGGAGTGGAATTTCATCAGCATTGGCATGAAGATGCTCATAGATTGGACCCATATTGGCTCTCTGCAAATCCCATCCAAACTGAATTCCAAAAAAACCCACACTCATGTTTATAATTTGGGATAAGCTGAGTTTTGGCTTTACCCATGGAATTGTTTCCTGCATAGCAATCGTTTAATTTTAAAATACCAAGTTGTGTAAATTTTACACTTTAATAAAAATACGCTAAATATCCATCCTGCAAAAAAAATCTTCCAACAAACAAATTCTTAAATTAATCGGAAATTATTTCAATTATTTGTACTCATATAAAATATAATCCCAGGGTTTAAGGCTTATAAAGGATGCTGTACTTATTTTTTCTTTTATCCCTTTAAAAACATTTACCGGGCGACCATTAACAACAGCATCATTAATAATAAATTTTTGCGGCTGTTTCGATAAATTTAAAATGACAACTACTTTATGCCCGGCATTTTCCCTGATACAGGCAAAGATGGCTTCGTCATTTGAGGTACTTAATTTTTTATAAGATGCTGCAGCAGCCAATGCCGGACTCCTTTTCCTCAGGTTTAGTAATGTTTTATAAAATGGAGCCATTGCAAAACCTTTTTTCCATTCAATGGTATCTTTTACAAAAAACTTAAGGCGCTTTTTATTGGGAACTTCCTGGCCGTTATAAATGAGCGGAATACTTTGATACATTGTTTGAGAAAAAACGGCAAATGTTTTATAAGCATCACCGTATTTCTCAAACTCTGTTCCATTCCAGCTGTTTTCATCATGATTGGTGGTAAAGTACATGCGGTATGCGTTTGCAGGCAACTTTGCTATCGCTGCATTCAATGCCGAATCAAACTGTTTAACAGATTTTTTTCCATTATATAAATCCGACATCACACCCATTAAACTCCAGGCGTATGTTTCATCAAAACCTGCAGTATGCAATTCAGGTTTCTCACCTTCCGCAAGCATAAAAACATTTTTAATTTTTCGTAATTGCGATATGCAGTCTTTCCAGTAATCTGCAGGCACTTCTTCTGCCACATCACACCTGAAACCATCAATGCCTGTTTCCTTAATCCAGAATTTCATTGCAGCGGTCATGCTGTCTCTCAGTTCCCGGCTATCATAATTAAATTTGCGAACGTCTGTCCAGTCAAATGGTGATACGGCATTTCCTTTTTCATCTTTTAAATAAAAATCCGGGTGTGTTTTCATCCATGGATTGTCAACTGCAGAATGATTGGCTACCCAATCGGTAATTATCTTGAATCCCATTCTATGTGCATTTTTAACCAAAGCTTTCCAGTCGGCAAGGGTACCAAATTCTTCATTCACAGCTTTATAATCTCTCACAGCATAATAACTTCCCAAATCAGTTTCAGTCATTTTTCTACCTTCTTTTCCAATTGGTGTAATAGGCATAAACCAGAGTATCTCTACTCCCATATTTTTTAAACGGGGCAAATGCTTTTCAAAATCTTTAATTGAACCCGATGCTGAATATTGCCGAAGATTAACTTCGTAAATGTTGCTTTGTGCACTCCAAACAGGATGTATGTGCTGGGCAGATACATTTACAAAAGCAAACAAGAAAGCAATTACCAATGACGACAATGTATTTTTTTGTTTCATAAAAAATTTTTTGAAATTACTTATTTTTTATTTCTGCTAACAACTTTGTTTATTTTATACCGCTTTTTACAGAATATATATTTGAATATACCCAACCTTTATTTAATCATACATCTCATTTTCTATTTTTATTTATAAAAAATGCCGCAATATTGCGGCATCACTAATTTAATACGCTAAATAAATTAAGCCGATTTACGGCTGTAAATAAAACCTACTACTGCACCGGATATTGCACCGAAAACAGCACTTACTGCTACGTCAACAGCCAGCACTCTTGCCGCCATCCAATTAGTCTGAGCATATATCATTGCATCAAATCCGGCAATTGCCAATCCAAAAGTAATTAATCCGATAACAGCGCCCTTTGCAGCTGAATTTGCTCCTGCAAGCTTTAAGATATAAGCCATCATAAGTCCCCAACAAAGATTCCCGGCAGCAATTGCCCAAATTGCAGGGGGATCCTTCATAAGCCCTGCATACTGAATAGAATTGTTTTTGTAAAAATCCATCAGAAGCATACCAAATACAAGCCAGCCAAGCAAAAAAGTTACAACTGCAGCGGCAATGCCTGCAATAATTGTTTTAGCATTCATGTTTAAAAGTTTTAGTAGTTAATGTTTTGATTCAGAAAAATACTCTTTCACTTTGTAAATTGCAAGCCTTGGTAAAATTTACTTTCCGATACAAAAAGTAAAGAATACAGTATAGATTGATGTTTGAGAGGTCGGGCAACAAGAGGGCAACACGAAAGCAGAACCAAAAGAAGACAAGGATAAAATCTTTTTCAATTAAAAAACAGAAACTATTTTGTAGTGACCTCTCCCGTTATTTCTCGCAAATGTATTGATTATTTGGAAATCACTCAATGCTTCACAATAGTATTTACTATACGCTTTTGCATACCCTTCACTGATCATTAATTCATTTAAGCAAGTACCATCTGCAAGAAAAACATATGGACAGGCAATTATAAAAACTCATCTTAAAATCACTAAGGTGGTTGATGG
>JANNAM010000234.1:0-29484 GCA_031384415.1 Bacteroidota bacterium | reverse complement strand
CCCTTGCCACACCACCTGAGGGGAGAATGGTTACATTCTCCCTTTTTTTCATCTCCGAACAGTAACTGTTTTTGTTTGAGTAGTAGCAAATTATGGTTAAAAAGTTCCATGATATAAGGGGTTCGATAAGTACTGTTGCAGTAGTACAATCTTCTATCGAACACCTTATTCAAAAGGTACTGTTTTTGTAAAATAGTTGAACTATTGTAAAGCCATTGTATATCACCCAGGAAGTACAGGTTCTTTTCTAAAAGTATATATATCATTTTCACCAGTATTTAGTTGGCATATGCTTGTCTTTAATATTACACTTTGTTACTGCATTTTACGAAGTACAGGGGTATGGTGAAACTGAAAACTGAACCTTTCCCCAATTCACTTTTGATTTGTAAATGGCCTCCGTTTTTTTCAATAAATTCTTTGCTGATAAGCAGGCCAAGGCCTGTGCCTTTTTCTTTTTCAGTACCACGCCGGGTGATGGTCGTATGTTTTTCCAGCAATTTTTTTATTTTGGCTTCATTTAAGCCAACGCCATTGTCAATGATTTCAACAGTAATATAATTGTCAATTGAAAATGCTTTTACTTCCACTTCGCCGTTGCGCTGGCTGAATTTGATAGCATTGCTGAGCAGGTTGCGGATGATGAATTCTATCATGTCTTTATCAGCATAAGCAGAAAGGTTTTCTTCCAAGGACGTTTTAATTGCAATCTGTTTCATGTGGGCATGCAACTGCACTAGCCGTACTGCTCCATCAACAATTGTTTTGATTTGGATTTTATCGGGACGAAACTGCAGCAGGTTCATTTGCGACTTTGACCATTGTAATAAATTGTATAATAATTCATTCAGGTTATCAAGCGACTGTTGTGCTTCAGCAAATAATTTTTTTCTTTCATCATCACTCATTTTTTCTTCATGCTCGGTAATGAGTTTTAAAAAAGACTGCATCGTTGCCAATGGATTCCTGAGATCATGCGACACCACCGAAAACAATTTATCTTTTACCTGGTTAAGCTGGCTCAGTTTATTTTCAGAATCTTTCAACTGGTCAACTGTTACTTCCAGCATCGTATTTTTTAATTGCAGGTCGGCAGTTTTTTCTTTTACCTGTTGCTGCAGTTCTTTTTTTTGTTTTTCTATAAGTTCTTTTTTTTCTTTTTCTTTTTCTAATGCAAGGCGTTCCCGTTCTAAGGTTTCAGTTGTTAACTGCAGCCGCATCCTGTTTAACCTGCTTGCCAATCCGAGGGATAAAACCACCGCCTGAATAAGCACACCATACTGAACAAGGTAACGGGTGAAAAAATTATCGCCCATTAAACCGGTTTCACGAAAGATGAAAGCAATGGCGCCAATCACCAGCAGTATATTGGCAGCAATAAAATATTTTGCAGGCTCATATTTATCCTTGTAATAAGCAACAATGCCTGCTACCAGCATCATTATTAAAACTAACGCACCCAGCATACCAATAATAGTAACAAGTGGTTTTAATAAATCAATTTTAAAAAAGTAACAAACAAAACCAGTGAGTAATGTAATGATACATGCTGCTGCAAGAGCATTCAGTATTCTATTTATCCTGGGTAACAGCAGTGGCGTATGCAAATAGGTTCTTGTAAAAAGAATCCTGGTAAGCCCGGTAAAAGGATTGATGATGGCAAAACAAAAAGTATCCCACAGTGGCGAACGTGGCCAAAGGTATTCGATACCAAAGCCGTAATAAAAAGCAAAATACAATCCGATGCTTACAATGCTGAGTACATAATAAAGATAGCTGATGTCTTTTACTGCAAAAAGAATGGAAAGGTTGTACAATGCCATCACCAGAATAATTCCGAAGAACAAACCCTGCCATAATAAGCGTTGCCTGTCAGTTTTTTCAAAGTAAGTTTGTTTTACCAGTTGAATACTGATGTCGTTGTGCAGGTAAATACTGTATTCACTTTTAAATTTTAAAAAGATGCTTTTGTTTTCATCTTTGCCAATAAAAAATTTTACTGCATTGGTGTTAGATGGTTGCGAACGCTGCTGCAATGGCAACAGGCTGCCGCTTGCCAAATGAAAGATTGCTGCATTGCTGTCAATAATAAATGCTTCAAAATATCCCCACTTGCTTGTTTGAATAATATATTCCTGGTCAAGGCCCGAATTGTTTTTTAGTTGAAACCTTGCCCATGTGGCCAGATTTTTTTGCGATGATGAAGCGGTTATTTTATTATAAGATACAAAAGCAGTGTCTTTTATTTTGTCGAAAGAAAGATTACCGCTTTCATCTGCAGACCATGTTATTTCATTTTGCAAAACAGTTTTTGAAGGTTGGTTGGCTTCTATTGCAATTGGCTGTGCCTGCAGTTTAACGGCAGCCATCAATAAAATAATAACAGAAAGCAGGCAGTAAAAATATTTCTTGTAATGAGATGACAGCATGATTTTGTAAATTTAGCCGTTTATAAATTTATTGCAAGCACAAACAATGTCATGCCCGGTATAAAAGTTTTATTGGTAGAAGATGACTGGATCATCGCAAAAGAAATTTCCTACAACCTGCAGGATATGGGTTTTGAAGTGGCTGGTTGCTTTGATACTGCTGAAGAAGCTTATCGCCAGGTTAAAACTTTGCAGCCCGACCTGGTGATTTTAGACATTGACCTTTCAGGTGAAATGACAGGCATTGAACTGGCGGCACAACTTAAAAAAGACGGCAATACACCTTTTATTTTTCTTACGGCTTTGGCTGATTCGCAAACTGTGGAAAAAGCAAAGCTGGCCGAGCCTTATGCCTACCTTGTAAAACCAGTGGCTCCCGAAACTTTGTATTCTACCATCGAAATTACATTGCACAATGCAGCCCGCCGCAATGAAGACATTGCAGCAACTGCCACCAGCATCAAAGACAATCTTGGATATGAAGACAGCATTTTTGTAAAGAATAAAAAAAGGCTGGAGAAAATATTGCTGAAAGATATTTTATGGGTGGAGGCTTTTGATATTTATGCAATGATAAAAACTGCGGCAGGGCAATATTTACTCAGTCATTCGCTGAAAGTGGTGGAAGAAAAATTTCCTTCTTCGCATTTTATAAGAGTGCACCGTTCTTTTTTAGTAAACAAAGAAAAGATTGATGCCATCGAAGAAAGCGATCTTATTATTGCTGACACCGCCATTCCAATCGGCAAAACTTACAGGGAAGGATTAATGAAGAAGCTGTCGGTGTTGTGAGGAACAGTCACAAGCTTCAAGCCACAAGTAAGAAGCAACTAGCCCATAATAGCTTTCACAAAAAGAAGACACCCTCAATAAAATGTTTTCCCCTTGCGGCTTGCATCTAGCAGCTTTCTATTTTCCTTCACCTAGCAAATCCCTCCGTTCACCTCATTCATCTCATCTGTTCACCTGTTTTCGCTGCTGCAGATTTTCAAACGCTGCTAAATTGTATTCATAACGACTGCTTAGATGAACAACCTGACTACTCCGGGAATGCTTATTGCTGTATGGATCTGCCTTACATTGTATGCAGTTGTTATTCTCTTTTTTGTTATTCGTGGTGCCAGGCGTACAAAATCAATGGCTGATTATGCCACAGGTACTTTCCAGTTTTCTCCGGCAGCCATCGGTTTATCATTAGCCGCCGGCATGACGAGTGCCGCCACATTTATTATCAATCCCGGCTTTGTTGCTTATTATGGCATCAGTGCATTTTTATCAATGGCAGTTTTTCTGCCGCTGGGTGCAATCGTTTCATTGGTTATTCTTTCAAAAAAATTCAGGAAGATTGGCAATGTGATACAGGCCAAAACAATTGCACAATGGCTGGGTACAAGATTTGAAAGCAAAGGTTTCAGATTGTACATAGCTTTTCTTTCTTTGCTTCACATCACTTTTATCGTACTCATTTGTGTGGGATTAACGCAGGTGCTCAGCAAAGCATTGAATGCCGATGTGCTGTATGTTCTTATGGGCATTGTTGTTTTCACTTTTGGTTATATGATGTTTGGCGGTGCCAACAGCATGGTTTATACCAATATGATACAGGCATTGCTTAAAGTGGTGATTGCAATTATCATCCTTGCATCAGGTTATCATTTTTTCACCAGTGGCGATGGCGGTTTGTTTACAAAACTGAACTTTATCAATCCGCAGCTTACGCAGCCTTTTAATGCAGCAAGCCCATTATACCGTGATTTTTTTGAAGTAGTCATTTGCCAGTTGATTGTTGGTGTGGCCATTGTTTGTCAGCCACATATCATCACAAGGTCAATGCTGCTGAAGCATGATAAGGACATGAATAAATTTCTTACCGTAGCAGTTGTATTGCTCCTATTGTTCTTCATGGTAATTTTTGCCGGCCTTTACAGCAGGCTTGTTTTTCCCGATTTAAAAATCAATGGCGCAGCATTACGATTGGATGGTGTGATGTCGGCTTATGTAATTACTAGTTTCAAACCTTTAATGAGTTTGTTTTTGGTAGTGGGTTTAATTGCATCAGGACTTGCTACGTTAGAAAGTTTGATACAGTCAATCAGTACAACTATTACATCCGATATCATCAAGCCGCTTACCGGTAAAACAATTTTAAAAAATGAACTGGCTATTAACAGGCTGGTCATTGGCATCATGGCTGCTGTTACCATTTTTATTTCTTACAACCAGCTCGTTCATCCCGATTTAAGTGTAGGCATTTTGGCGCAGAATGGTGTGTATGCATCTTTCTCGGCTGCTTTTGTGCCGTTACTGTTTGGTATGTTTTTAAAAGATGTAAATAAAGCGGCACCAATCATTGCTTCTGTTGTTGCAATTGCAGTTCACTTCAGTGTTTATTACGGAAGGCTTACACCTTATATGGAAAACGGAACAAGAAATCCCGGTGTTGCATCGGCCATTGCCATTCTTTGTTCGCTTACTGTGGGTGCAATTATTCATTTAATAACTAAAAAAAAACCTGCCATAGCATGAAGCAATTGATAACGATAGCGTTTTCATTTATATTGTTGTCATTTGCAAAAGCACAGGACAGTTGCAGGCCCGTTTACAATTTGCCTGTTAAAACAATAGAACTTTCATCTGGCAAACTGGCTTATATAGAAAAGGGAAAAGGAAAAACAATTTTATTTATTCATGGCCTGGGTGGTAATCTTTCTCATTGGTTAAAACAGGTAAATGAATTGTCTGCAACCTGCAGATGTATTGCCATTGATTTACCCGGCTATGCCTGGTCGGATAAAAAAATTGATTCAAATAAAAAAGACCGTCTGCAGTTTTACGCAGATGCGGTGAGTGAGTTTTTGAAAAAGAAAAAAATTAAGAAAGTAATAATTACCGGCCATTCAATGGGCGGGCAAACAGCCATCATTACTGCTTTGCAAAATAAAAGAGTAAAGCAACTCATACTTATTGCCCCCGCTGGGCTGGAAACATTTACCGAAAAAGAAGGACAGATTTTAACAGCTTCCACTCCGCCTGCTGTTTTTGAAAAACAGGAAGAAGCTGCTATCAGGAATAATTTTAAACTCAACTTTTTTCAACAGCCTGCCGATGCGGAGCAATTGATCCAGGCCCGTTTGCAAATGAAAAAATGCGATGACTTTAAACTCTATTGCGAAACTGTTTCTGCCGGCATAAAAGGGATGTTGCTGCACCCCATAAAAGATTCACTGAAATATTTATCAATACCGGTGCTGATATTGTTTGGTGCAAATGATGCATTGATACCAAACAGGTATTTGCATCCCACAATGAGAACTGATGAGCTTGCAAAGCAATCTGCTTTACTGATACCAAACTGCAAAGTTGAAATGATTGATAAAGCAGGGCACATGTTGCAGTTTGAAAAAAGCAGTGAAACAAATTTGATGATCAAAAATTTTATTCAATAATTTCTAATTAATAATCACTAAATTAAAACCAATATGAAAAGTTTAGTAATGCTTATGCTGGCGCTTACTGTTAATGCTGCTGTGTTTGCACAGACAGGTAAGATAAACGGTAAAGTTACTGACACGCAAAGCGGAGAAGCCCTGATTGGGGCGACAGTTACTGTAAAAGGAAGCAGCGCTGCTGCTGTTACAGGCAACGACGGATCTTTTACATTAAATAATGTAAAGGCCGGAAAATCAACCCTGGTCATTTCTTATGTTGGGTATGCCGACATGACGCTTTCTGTAACAGTAAGCAGTGGCGCAACGGCAACAGCCGATGCTGCACTCTCGGTTTCAGTAAGGCCAGGTAATGAAGTTGTAATAACAGCTTCCAAGCGTCCTGAAAAAATTACAAGGGCGCCGGCTTCCATCAGCGTTATCAATGCAAAAGATTTTGACCAGTCTTCTTCATTTAATGTGGGAGAGATGGCTTCAAAAATTCAGGGCGTTGAATTTGTACGTACCGGTGTAACGGGTGTTGGTTTTAATGCCCGTGGTTTCAACAATGCCTTCAATGCAAAAATTTTGCTGATGACTGATGGCCGCAATAGTATGATGGCGGGCAGCAGTGGTTTGCCTGCAGGTATTATGAATACGGTTGTTAAAGAAGACATTGAAAGATTAGAGATTGTATTAGGCCCTAACTCGGCTTTATATGGCCCCAATGCTCACAATGGTATTGCCAACACAATTACCAAAGACCCACGCAAATGGCAGGGAACTGATTTGGCAATTGGTGCAGGTAACAGGGAAGTTTTCAGCGGACGTTTTCGTACGGCTACAAAAATTAATGACAAGTGGGCTTATAAATTAACCGGTGAATACACAACCGGAAAAGATTTTGAATTTCACGACAGTATTTATGCAGGCGGCAGTGTGTATGGCCCTGCGGTTGCAATTCCCGAAAGAATTCCTTTTTACCAGTTTAAGCACATGAGGGGTGAAGCACATGCGTATTACAGCATCACTTCAAAATCTGATTTGATAGTTTCTTATGGCGGCAGCAATAATAATTTTCTGAGTGTAAACAACACAGGCCGCAACCAGATTCGTGGCTGGAAATTTTCTTACCTGCAGATGCGTTATGTAAGCCCACGTTTTTTTGCACAGGTGTACGAAACATGGACCAATGTAGGCAAGTCATATGGCATACCAGGCTACACAAGAGATTACTGGAACCGTACACACAGCACAATTACCGATCCTGCCAATCCTTTATATCCTGCTATAGGCCGGCTTCCGCCAGACTCTGCCGAAGCATTTGCCAAACGTTTGGGAAATATGTTTAAAGAAGAATCAAAACGTTTTAATGGCGAGGCACAGTACAATTATAATTTCAGCGAAATTGGTTTGAATATGATTGCAGGATTTACTTACCAGAAAGATGCTCCCAAAACTTTTGGAACGGTATTGATTGATGCTACACAAAAAGTAGAAATCACTCAGTATGGGGGTGCATTGCAACTGGAAAAAACATTGCCTGCCGATTTTAAATTAGTAGCAGCAGCAAGATTAGACCATCATAGTTTATTCGGAAGTTTGTTTGCACCTAAAGTTGGTTTGGTAAAAGGTGTGCCTGGTGGTGCGGTAAGGGTAACATGGGGTAAGGCTTTTGCTGCTCCTATCATTTTATTTCAAAGAGCAAGTGTATTTGGTTTGGTGTTTGGCAATGGCAATGGAGTTACTTACATACCCAACGGCGCCGATGTTACCAATGCAGCACAGCAGTTAACAACTACTCCGCTCAATCCTGAGCAAATAAATACATGGGAAATTGGGTACAAAGGTGCAGTAGGAAAAAAATTATACATTGACGTCAATGGTTATTATGGCATCAGTAAAAATTTCTTAAGTCCTGCATTAACTGTAGGAGGAAGAGCTTTGAAAGTGGGAGATATTCCCATCACCACTCCATTGTTGTTGCCCGGATCTGTTAGCAGCAGCAATATTTTAAGCGGTGCAGCATTCAGTACTTACTTTAATTATGGCCAGGTAAAATCTTATGGTGTTGATGTTGGCGTTAATTATTTCTTTACAGATAATATAAGCCTTGCATTAAAGTATAGCTGGTTTGGCAGCGACATTACAAAAAACAATATCAAGAACGATGCAAACAGGGATGGTTATGTATCGCTTGAAGAAAGAAACCTGAATGCAGCAAAGAACAGATTTGCTTCAACATTAAGTTTCCAGAACCTTTGCAAAGGAAAAATGTTTGTCAACCTTTCTGTACGCTCGGTTCAGCAGTATGATTTGTACAGCGGCAATCAAATAAGCACTGCAGCCGGTAAAGGAAAAAGAGGGTTGGTTTATGGTGGCATCAATCCGCTAAACAATCAGCCAAGGTATTACACAAAGAATTTCGACTGGGGCGCTTTGGGTGGTTTTACAACGGTTGATATAAGTGCTGGTGTAAAGCTGAACAGCATGCTCAAGCTGGGTGCAGGCGTAAGCAATCTGTTTGATACTGACCAGCATGAATTTGTAGGTTCACCTTCAATTGGCCGTTTGTTTAGTGTAGAACTGAAAGCCCATATTCCGAATACAAGTAAGAATAAAAAATAGTTTTTCTCATGTTAGTTTTGGTAAATAGCCGGGAAGAAATGGAGGCGGTAAAATAATTATCGTCTTCATGGCTTACCGGCTAAATTTTTTATTCGGGATTAACATTTACATATTATCATGTCGCTGCAATTACTTACAATACAACGCTGGCTTAAAAAGCATTCAAGGTACAGGCCCAATCATCCGGCTATTATTTTTGAAGATAAAAGGCTTAACTATAAACAGCTTTATGACGAAGTAAACCGGCTGTCGAATGCACTTATGGCAGCAGGCATTGGCAAAGGCGATAAAGTGGCAACGCTTCTTTCCAATTCATTGGAACTTTGGGAAACTTACTGGGCATGTGCTGCCATTGGCGCTGTTGCTGTTCCCCTTAGCCCATTGCTTCGTGGACAGGGACTGTTTAATTTATTGGAAAACTCCAATACAAAACTGGTTATCACCAGCCAGAATCTTACGGAGCATATTGATGTAGTAAGAAAGAAACTAAAAAATATTCCGCCAAAAAATTTCTGGGTTACAGATACCAATGAAGATGGTTACATGCACTATCATATTCAGAAGCAAAAGCAACCTGCAACGCCGCCTGAAGTTGATGAAGTATCCGGCGATGACCCTTATAATATTATCTACAGCAGCGGCACAACAGGTTTACCAAAAGGAATTGTAATCAGTCATGCTGTAAGAGCATTGTATGGTTCTTTGTTTGCCAATGCTTACCGCATGACACCCGAAAGTGTAGTGATGCATTCGGGCTCCATCATTTTCAATGGTTCTTTTTTAACGCTGATGCCAGCCATGTTTTTGGGCTGCACTTATGTTTTGATGAGTCACTATGATGCAAAGGAAGTGGTTGAAATAATAAGGAAAGAAAAAGTTACGCATACTATTCTGGTGCCTTCGCAAATAATCGGTTGCCTGCAAAGAGAAGATTTTAATAAAAAACAATTGTCTTCATTGGAATATATACTTTCTGTTGGCGCACCTTTATTGCTGGAGCAAAAACAGGAATTAAATAAACGCATCCCGGGTGTGTTTTACGAACTCTATGGATTAACAGAAGGCTTTATGACGATATTAGATAAGAATGACGCAATGAAAAAAACCGGCAGTGTGGGCACAGCGCCACAGTTTATGGAACTGAAGATTGTGAATGATAAAGGAATTGAATTATCAACAGGGCAGATAGGTGAAATTGTTGGCAAAAGCCCTTTGTTGATGACAGAATATTATAATAATCCTGAATTAACAAGGGAAGCATTAAAAGATGGCTGGTTGTTTACCGGCGACATGGGTTATGTGGACAAGGATGGTTTTTTATTTTTAACAGGAAGAAAAAAAGACCTGATTATTTCCGGTGGCGTAAATGTTTATCCTGCCGATATTGAAGAAGTTGTTATCCGCCATCCTGCTGTAAAAGATGTGGCGGTGTTTGGTGTGCCGCATAAAGAGTGGGGCGAAACCCCTGTAGCGGCTGTTGTGTTAAAAGATGGAACAACTGCAACTGAAATTGAAATAAAATGCTGGGCCAATCAAAACCTGGAAGCCCGTTATCAGAAAATTTACAGGGTAATCATCATGGACGAACTGCCGAGGAATGTGGCGGGCAAAATATTGAAGAGAGAATTAAGAGAAAAATTCACCAACGGAGTTGATAGTGTTCCGGTTAAACCATTTAATACAGCAACTATGAAAAGTAATTTTATCAGCACCAACAATATCAACCTGCATTACCTTCAATTTCCGGGTGAGCAGCCCACCATCATATTTATGCATGGCTTAACGGCCAATGCGCATGCTTTTGACGGACTGATAGTCGCCAGCCTGAGCCCGGCATTCAATATAATATCTGTTGACCTTCGTGGAAGAGGGGAGAGTGATGCACCCGAAAGGGGTTACACTATGAAGGAACATGCAGCCGATATCATTGCCCTGATGGATGAACTTAAAATGGATAAAGCAATCCTCGCCGGTCATTCTTTCGGCGGCTTTTTGGCATTGTACATTGCAAAATTTTATCCTAACCGGGTTGATAAATTAATAATGATGGATGCAGCAGCCAATATGCATCCCAATACAAAAGAAATGCTTGGCCCTGCTTTGTCCAGGCTGGGGCAGCAGTTTTCATCTTTCGATGCTTATCTTCAGAAAATAAAGTCAGTACCCTATTTAAGTTTTTGGGATAAAGAGATGGAAACTTATTACCGGGCTGATGTGAAAGATAATGAAGATGGAACGGTAACTTGTATTCCCACACTTGCCCACATGATGGAAGCGGTGACCAAAGGAAGTTTGGGAGAACCCTGGTTAGATTATTTAAAAGAAGTAAACCATGCTGCCATTTTAATTAATGCGCCGGGGGTTTACACAATGGAGGCAGCTTTGTTGCCCGAAGAAAACGCTATGGAAACAGTGAACATGATGAAAAACTGTATCTATGCAAAAGTGCAGGGCAATCACCAGACCATGCTGTATGGCGAAGGAGCAAAAGAAATAGTATCAGTCATTAAACACTTTCTTAATAAATAATTATGCAGGTAAAAAACAGTGTGATAGTTATTACGGGTGCAGCCAGCGGCATTGGCGAAGCAGCAGCCATTGCGTTGGCAGCAGCAGGTGCTAAACTTGTACTGGGCGATATGAATGAAGAAAAACTAACCACGGTTAAACAGCATATTCTTGACAACGGCGGCCAGGCTGCTGCGGCAGTGTTGAATGTAACCGATGAATTGTCTGTGCAGTCATTCATGGATTTTGCTGCAAAGGAATTTGGAAGTATTAATGTTGTGCTGGCATGTGCCGGAATTATCAGGGACAGTTTTTTGGTGACACCGGATAAAGAAACCGGTAAAGTAAAAAAGTTTATGACTACTGAACAGTGGCAGCAGGTAATTGATGTGAACATGACCGGTGTATTTTTAACTTTGAGGGAAGCGGTTATCAGGATGGTGGACAATAAATGGGAAGGTGTACTCATACCATTATCTTCTATTAATAAATCGGGCGAACTGGGGCAGTTGAATTATGCATCGACCAAAGCATCCATTGCCTTGTGGCCAAAAATACTTGCCGGCGAATTTCATGCTAAGGGAATAAAAAACATAAGGATAGCTGCCATTGCGCCAGGGTATGTTGAAACACCAATCCTTGCTTCCATCAAACCAGAAATATTACAGGCTATCATCAATGAAATACCATTGGGCCGATTGGTTAAAACAGATGAAATAGTGGCAACTGTTCGTTTTATCATAGAAAATGAAGCTTTACACGGTACTACACTTGAAGTGAGCGGTGGCATTATTAGTAAGGGGATGGCAAAATAAAAGTGCATAATTCCATCTCTTCTTCAACAGCCATAAATCATTTACACATGGGGTTTCTGCAAAAGAATTTCTCTCGTTTACAGTCTGTACTGTTTTTTTGAATAAGTACTGTTTTTTTCAAAAAAAGATATATTCAAGTTAAGATCGAAGTGCAGGAATACATTATTGAAACTTTTAAATACATCGCAGGCACCTGGGAATTTGGAGATTTGCCAAGACTTAAAATTACTCAATAGAATACAATAAGGATTTTAGTTCTTCAAAGAAGCAGTTCGATATTTGCTGATACTCTCTATAAAAATTAAACTACCGCAAAAGCAGGATTTTTTTGCATTCATTAATGAAATTATTTTTTAGTTGCCGCCCCCGAAGAATTCCTGATAAAAAGTTCCGTGTTCAGCACACGGGTTTCAAATTCAGTAACAGGCCTTTTACTTTCAATAATTCTTAAAAGTAATTCGGTAGCAAGCTGGCCCATTTCAAATGCTGGCTGCCTGATGGTAGTTAAGGAGGGGTCAAAAATTTCGGGGATATTGGTATTTGTAAAACCTACAATTGCCAGGTCTTTTGGCACCGATAATTTTAATTTTTTTAAAGCAGATAAACAACAAGTTGTTACCCTGTCGCTTGCAGTTACTACAGCATCGGGCTTCTGTTTCAGTTTAAGCAACTCATTCAGGGCCTGTTCAATTTCTTCGGCAATCATGCCGCCATGATTACAGTACTGTACATATTTTTCATTAAAGGGCAGCCCGTTTTCGCTCAGTGCATTTTTATAGCCATCTAATCTTTCTTTGGTGATAGATAAATAAGGGGCTGAAGTAAGATGTGCAATTCTTTTATAACCGTTTTTAATAAGGTGAACTGTTGCATCGTAAGCTCCTTTGTAATTATCAACAATTACTTTGTGTGTAATAATTTCGTTGGTGATGCGGTCAAAAAAAACAATGGGCAATCCTTTTTCGTGCAGGTAAGTAAAGTGCGAAAAATCCGTTGTTTCGCCAGACAGTGAAACCAGTAAACCATCAACCGAACGGGAAGCAAGATGTTGCACATTCACCACTTCTCTTTCATACGATTCGTGGCTTTGCGAAATGATTACATGGTAACCACGGTTGTAAGCTATTGAGTCGATGCCGTTAATTGCCTGAGAAAAAAAAGTATTGGCAATTTCTGAAACAACTACACCAATTGAACTGCTTCGTCTTTCTTTTAAACTTAAAGCAATAGGGTTAGGCCTGTAATTAATTTTTTCTGCATACTCCAGTACTAATTTTTTAGTTTCGGAGCTTATCTCGTAACTGCCCCTTAATGCACGGGAAACAGTTGATGTTGACAAACCAAGTGCTCTGGCTATGTCTTTTATTGTAATGGCTTCGTACATATCAATCCCTCTGTTGTTGATTAATAGTTTCTTATTTTTTAAGGGAAATACTTAAACAATCGTTAGTTGTTATAAAGATAGTTTTTTTTTAGTTTAAACAATAAACTGTTCTTTTTGCAGGATGCAGGAAATCTTGGCAACGTTTGCAGTTGATTTGGCATCGTTTGCATAAATTTTTCAGCAGGCTTACGTTGTTTATTGGCAAAAATCGCCTTATTTCATAGTATAATGTGATTGCAAGATTCTTTTCTCTGGTATGCCCAAATTTGCCATTATCATTTTTAACGGTTTAATTCTTTTATCGCTGATGAAAAATTTTTACTTTATTCCCATCTTGGTTTTAATGGCGGGGCTTTCGAATCTTAAGGCACAGCTTTTGGCATTTCCAACTGCGGAAGGAGCAGGTAAATATGTTACCGGAGGACGAGGCAATGCTCTTACCGCACCCAAAGTTTTTGAAGTTACTACACTGACAGATGATGCCACTTCAGCTACAACTCCGGGTACATTCAGATACGCCTGTACAAATAATAGCCCTTCGGCTCCTAACAGGATCATCGTGTTTAGGGTTTCAGGTACTATTCATTTATATGCAACTTTGTCAATGAACCGGGCCAATACCACCATTGCCGGGCAAACTGCTCCCGGTGAGGGTATTTGCATTGCAGACCATGCTGTATATATAGGTGCAAATAATTTTATTGTACGAAACATGCGGTTCAGGCTGGGAGACAGGTATCAGAACCTTGGTATGGTAAATGGAAGCGGTGCCGATGATGCTTTTGGCGATAATGGCAACGGAAGAACCAATTTAATCATTGATCATTGTTCTATGAGCTGGAGCGATGATGAATCTTTTACGGTTTATTCCGGCGATAATATAACACTCCAGTGGAATATCCTGGAAGAACCCCTTAACTACTCCTATCATTTTGAAACCGGCGATGCAGATTTTGAACAACATGCTTATGGCGGAATATGGGGTGGTAAACATGCCAGCTTTCATCACAACCTTATTGCTCATATAAAAGGACGGGGCCCAAGGTTCGATGGAATAAGAAATATTCCTGCAGACAGCGGCGACTTTCGCAACAATGTTATTTATAACTGGGCCGATTATAATACCAATGGTGGCGAAGGCGGCGCTTATAATGTAGTGAACAATTATTATAAATATGGCCCAAATACACCCAGCACTTCAACAAGCGGTGTAAACAGGCGCAACATGCTTATCAATCCTTATAAGCAAACATCCCCTTCCATTCCTTATGGAAAATATTATTTAACGGGCAACTATTGCGACAACAGCACTGTTATTACCGACAACAACTGGAAGGGTGCTGCAATGAACGGAGGTTCTTTAAATGATACAACTTCAGCAAAAGTGCTGGTGCCATTTAACTGTATAGATATAAATATGGAAACTGCACAGGATGCTTACAATAGCGTGCTGGCAAAAGCCGGTTGCATATTGCCCCACCGGGATACTTTAGATCAAAGAGTGGTAAATGATGTGAAGAACCGCACAGGTAAACTGATAGATGTGCAGGGCGATTACCCTCATGGAACTCCCTACGCATTAACAGTGAATGCATGGCCCACGCTTGCAAGCGGAACAGTGCCAACAGACACTGACCATGATGGAATGACTGACAGGTGGGAGAGTGCCCGTGGACTAAACCCATCCAGCAGTGCAGATTTGAATGGTTATATTTCAACCAGTGGGTATAATAACCTGGAAAATTATTTAAATGGAGATACCATTGTTGCGGCAGGAATTACAAATACCTGTATAACTGCCCGGCAAATAAATAGTACCAACAGCGGCCAGTGGCTACATGCAAGAGACACTGGGTTTAGTTATTACCTTTCACCGGTTTACACAACATCTACTGACAGTAACCAGATTGTTGCGTCAATACTTGATAATGGCAATTATGGAACTTTTGATGTTTCTTATTACACCACCAACACATTGCGTAACGATGGAGCCGGGCATTATTATTTAAACAGGAATATCAGCATTACTCCACAAAACCCTGCATTAATAACACAACCTGTTACGGTAAGGCTTTATATTTCAAAAGCAGAATTGGATGCATTGAAAGCTGCTGACCCCGCTATTAATACCATTGCCGACCTGCGTATTTTTAAAGTAAGCAATAATAGTTGCCTTACAACTTTATCAACCACACCCGAAGGCATTACACAAACAGCCAGTGCTGTTTTTGGTTCTTATCAAAATGGTTATTACATAGAATTTCAAACCAGTTCTTTCAGCAGTTTCTTTTTTGGCAGTTCATCATATCCTGTGCCCCTTAAATTAGTTTCTTTTAATGCAACACTTGAAAATAAAAAAGTGAATACGAAATGGGTTACAGAAAATGAAGTGAACACTCAAAGCTTTACAGTAGAAAAAAGTGCAAGTGGTAATAATTTTTATGCTGTTGGAAATGTGGCTGCATTAAGCACATCGGGTACTCATCATTATTCTTTTGTTGATGCCGATCCTTTGCCTGGCACTTCTTATTACCGTTTAAAAATGAATGACAGGGGCGGAATATTTACGTACAGCAATATTGTTGCCATCAATAACAAAACAAAAACTACTTTAGTAATAACACCAAACCCGGTTAACGAAAAGTTATTGCTTGGTTTTCCAAAAGCAGCTGCAAATGCAGTTATAAAAATTATCAGCGCCGATGGCAGCCAGGTAATGAAATATAATATTACAGCGGGACTTACTCAATCCCAAATTATCACATCATCATTGCCTGCCGGTATGTACCAGGTTATTTTTACAGATAACAACCAGGTGATATCAACAAAGTTTATTAAACAGTAATTAAATTTTTATTTACATGAAAAGGAAGAATCTATTTTTATCTTTTGTTGTTTCCTTTATTTCAATTAACAGTTTTGCGTATGATGCCACAGTTGACCCAACAGGTGCAGGCGGTGCATACACAACAGTGCAGGCGGCCATTAATGCAGCGCCAACCGGGCAAACAGTTGCCTGGACAATCTTTATTAAAAACGGAAAGTACAAAGAGAAAATTAATATTCCCTCCAACAAACCTTTTATGCAGTTAATAGGGGAAAGTGTAGCCAATGTTGTTTTATATTATGATGATTATGCCAGCAAAATGGTAACCTGCAATTCAACAGTAGGTACTCAAAACTCTGCAAGCTTTACAGTAAATGCCAATGATTTTTCTGCACTCAACATAACATTTGCAAACACTTATGGCGATGGTTCGCAGGCAGTAGCTGTGCTGGTAAATGCAGACAGGGCTGCTTTTAAAAACTGCCGCTTTCTTGGCAATCAGGATACTGTTTATTTAAAAGGAAGTGCCACTCCTGCAAAAGACTATTTTAAAAACTGTTACATAGATGGTAATGTAGATTTTATTTTTGGCAGCGCTGTAGCAGTTTTTGATTCCTGTGTGATTTATGCAAAAACACGGCCTGCTACGAGTTTATCTTATATTACTGCACCCAATACGCCACAGGGACAGAACTATGGTTTTGTAATAAGGGATACAAAATTTCCGAATAACGTTGGCACTACTTTATATTATTTAAGCAGGCCCTGGCCAAGCCCCGATGTGGCAACAACAAGGCAAAAAACTGTTTTACTGGCTTGCCCCATCAGCAGTCATATTCAACCCGCCGGCTGGAGTGTGTGGGATGCGAATACAGTTACTGCCAATTTAACTTACGGTGAATACAACAGCAAATATTTTAATGGCACAGCAGCAGATGTTTCATCAAGGGTTGCATGGAGTTACCAGTTTAATCAAACAGATTCTTCTGCTTACACTTTTGCAAATATGTTTGGATCATGGAATCCATGCACTGTAGCAGCAGGATTTTGCAACAGCATACCAACAGAAATTGCTGTTTCAAATTTCAGGGGCGTAAAAGGCGGCAGCAGTTCGCAATTTGACTGGAATATCAGCTGGCCAATGACTGGCATTCAATATACTTTATACCGTTCGCCAGACAATGTTGCTTTTAGTTCTGTTTATACAACAACTGCCACCAATGATACAGCAGTAAATTTTAATTATACAGATGCAACGCTACCCCCATCAGGAAGTATTTACTATTATTATGTTGCTGCTTCAAAAGCAGGATATGCAACGCACAATACAGATACAGTGAGAATATCAAGTGCGCCAACACTTGTTGTAAATGCGTCGGCTGCATTATCGCTTTGCGGTTTCAGCCAGGCATTGGGTACACCATCAGCCGCCCAAACTTATACAATTTCAGCATCCAATCTTACAAACAATATTACAATAACACCGCCGGTAAATTATGAGGTTTCATCCAACAACGCTACATGGTTTACCAATGTATCGCCATTAACAGTAACACAAGCCGGGGGTACTGTAGCCACCACTACAATATATGTTCGCCTTAATGCTGCATCCGCCGGAGCTTATTCAGGAAATATTTTAAATGCATCCGCAGGGGCCACTTCTGTTAACGTTGCTGTTGCAGGTAATACAGTTGCTGCACCAACATCTTTCTTATTACAGCAATGGCCGCTTACAATTAATAACACAGATAGTGCAGCAGTACGTTCAGCTTCATTAACTGCCAGCACATCTACCTTAAATAATTTATTTGTCTCTAATAATACACAGCCCGCAGCTACCCCAATTCCTCCTTATTCAGGACAATACGGGCAAGCACTTGGCGCAACCAACCAGGGGGTGTGGACAGCAGTTGGAGGAACTTTAAAAAGAGATTACTACCAGCAGTTTACTGTAACTGCTGCAGCAGGTTATTCTGTAAGAATTGATTCTGTAACATTGTTATCCGATTTTTATCTCACTACCAGTGGTATAAAAATGGCGGCGGTTTATTCTAAAAACGGTTTTGGTTCACCTGCAGACTCCACAGAATTTTCTGATGGCATTGGCCCAACAGGTGCATCGCTTGTACTAAGCGCCAGTGGAAATTTTACCAAATCTTTTCCATTGCTTCGCAATGATGCAGGCCCGATTAATTATTATTCTCTTGCCCTAAATGGGGTCACTGGTGTTTCATTAAATGCCGGCGAAATTTTATCAATTAGATTGTACTGGGCTTGTGGCAGCACGGGTGTACCACGGTTTAATTTTTTAAAAAATGTAAAAATAATGGGGTTGGTTACCAGCCCGGTTCCGCTTAGCCTGCTTTCTTTTAATGCAACTTATGATAACAATAAAGTAAAGCTTTTGTGGAGTACCGAAAACGAAATCAACACAAGGAACTTTGAAGTTGAAAGAAGTACTGACGGAACAATTTTTGCCGCCATTGGAAATGTGAATGCAAAAAATGCTGCCGGCAAAAATGAATACAGCCTCGTTGATAACAATCCTGTAAACGGTGTTTCTTTTTACCGCTTAAAAATAGTTGACAGGGATGGCAGCTTTAAATACAGCAATGTAATTTCAGTAAACATTAAAAAACAAACTGAGTTAAAACTCTTTCCAAATCCTGTAAGGGACAACCTTTTTGTAACTCATGCAAAAGCAATACAAGGCGCCAAATTAGAAGTGTACGCAATGGACGGAAGAAAAATAACCGACTTCGCCATCAATAAAGATGCAGTGCAGTCAACAGTAAATGCGGCATCGCTGCCCAAAGGAAATTACAACCTTGTTTTTGTAAACGGGGCCGAAGTGCAGTTTATTAAATTTGTAAAGCAATAAATAATTTATCCCAAAAAACCGGCTACAACCCGAAAGCTCCTGCAAAGGGGCTTTTTTTAATTTAAGCAGGTTTTACGCAAACGTTCCCGACAACGAATGCACAGAAAAATTTACTTTAAATATTTAGTATTAACCAAAATGATTCTACCTTTTCGTTGCATTGCTATAAATACGTTTGCACTTCTTTTTTGCAAACGAAAACAAAAACGATTGTTATGAGAAAAATCTACTTCTTGCTTGTGCTTTTCTTTTTATTTAATTCTATTACAAAAGCCCAAACTAATTTTTATTTTGTCGGCACCGGAATTAATTCCGACGGAGCATCTTACAATGCCACAACCCTTGGTTATGAGAAGACCAGTATTGGTACTTATTTTAAAAGTACAACCGGAGGTACTGTATCAGATTATACCTCTATGACCTGCGACGGCTATACCCCTGGCAAAACCACGAGCAGCTCACTTTTTATTTTTGTTTCCACAGCCGATATGACTTCTATGACTGTAAGAGGTACCGGCACAGGTTCAAACAGAACATTTACGGCAATGGCAACGTCTTCTACTTTGGGAGGAACCTATTCGAATGTTGCTACTTCATCTGGTTCAGGAACGATTGCAAGCAGTTCTGTTTGCGGCTCAATTGTAATAACATTTGGAACAACAATTACTGCCGGCACCTATATGCGTTTTACTTTTTCAGGAAACCTGAATGTAACTTCTCTTGTACTGGCAAGCACACCAACAATTACCACTTCTGTATCAACATTAGGAGGCTTTACCCAAACAGGAGCAACACCATCGGCTTCTCAAAATTATACAGTTTCAGGAAGCGGACTTTCGGCAGCAACAGTTGATGTGGCAGCACCAGCCAGTTTCCAGGTATCAACTGATAATTCAACATGGGTTAGTAATTTTTCTTTGCCGGTTAGCGGGGGGATAATTACAGGGCAGCCAAAAACTATTTATACACGGTTAAATGATCCTGCAGCCGGGGCTCATTCAGGCAATATTACTCACATGAGTACAGGTGCAACAACAGTTAACGTGGCAGTGTCAGGTAGTACAGTTACATCTCCAACAATTACTGTTAGCCCAGCTTCATTGGCTTTTGGAAATGTTTTTGTTACTTCTACATCTCCGGAACAATCATATACTGTATCAGGAGTGTTATTAACACCAGCTTCTGGAAATATTACAATAACAGCTCCTGCCAACTACCAGGTATCTACAACAACCGGTACTGGTTTTTCTTCTTCACCTATTACTATTCCTTATTCAGGCGGCAGTTTGTTATCTACTACAATATATGTGAGGCTGCAGTCTGCTGCAGTAGTTGCATATAACGGCAATATTACAAATGCCGGCGGTGGTGCACCAACAGCCAATGTTGCAGTAACGGGTGCAGGCGTTCAGCAGCAAATTGGAGATTATGGTTCTGTGCATGTTAATGGAGGCGGAAACTGGACGGCAATAGCCTCATGGAAAAAATGGGATGGCAGTGGGTTTAATAATTCAGCGGCTGTAGAGCCAACATCTGCTGATAATGTCTGGATTAATGCCGGAGACACCATTATTGTAAATACCAGTGCAAGGTTATGCAATAACCTTATAGTAAATGGTACAGTGTATTCCAACGCAGCGGTAACAAGCCCCAGTTATATCAGGGTAACTGGCACAAGCCTGATAGTTAATTCGGGTGGTTTTATTGGCAACAGCCTTATACCAACAGGCGATGGCAGTGACGGAATCGGCCTTGCTTCTTACAGCCCTAATCTAACGATTGGTGGCACCGGCGGTTCTATTTTCTTTGCCAGGGTTCAGTACAACATTGCTAGTTCCATTATTACTGTTGACCATGATATGACTGTAAATTATCATGGTTCGACCAATCAGGGCGGACATACAGTTGGCCTTTATCCAAATGGCAACTTCGATTGTATACTTAATATTAATGCAGGCAAAACACTCACATTTGCTCCATGGTCATGTTTAGCAACTACAACAAGCAGCAATGGGTTTCCTGCTTTATCTATGACCGTAAATGTAAATGGTACATTAACTATGCAAAATAGCCCGGCACCCAATGGGGGAACTCCCAGCACCAGCAGTTATATATATGGCGGTGTTGGTGCCGGTAAAGTATTTACTTTAAATGTGGGAAGCACGGGTGTTGTAAATACATACCAGTTTTATCCAAACGGTATTTCTTCAGGAAGTGCTGGTATAGGCAATGGGCCAGATGCTTTAGTTACTGTTGCATCGGGCGGGCAGTTTAATGTAAGCGGCCTTGCTGACTTCAGAAAATCAACTCAAACAATTACTGGTGCCGGAGCATTCAGCATATTAAGCGGTGGCAAACTTAAAATTGGTTCACCGGCCGGCATTACTACTTCGGGAGCAACAGGTAATATTCAAACCACAACCAGGAATTATAATGGAGGTGCCATTTACCAGTATGATTCAACAGCCACAGCACAGGTTACAGGAAATGGATTACCGGCTTCTGTTGCAGGTTTAACAATTAATAACAACACTTCTAATGTTACGCTGACAAACAGTGTTACAGCAGTTGATTCATTAAAACTTACTTTAGGTAAATTAATATTGGGTACCAAAAATGTAACCACCGGTTCGGTAAAAGGCGGTTCATCAGCCAGCTATGTTGTTACTGATGGCACAGGATATTTAAAAGTAAACAATGTGGGTGCTGCGGCCACTTTATTTCCTGTTGGCCCTTCGGCAACCGGTTACAATCCAATAAGCCTTACCAACGCAGGCACTGCAGATAATTTTTCAGTAAAAGTAAAACCATCTTTTACCAACGCCCCATTTGACCCAAACAAAGTGGTAAACATGGAATGGGCGGTGAATGAAGATGTAGCTGGCGGAAGCAGTGCAACTATTGCAGCCACATGGAATGCTGCAACACCCGGCACCGGCGATGAAGCAGCCGGCTTTAACAGCGCAGGTTCGGTAGTGGTTGGCCATTATGGTGCTGCATGGGACGAAACAACAGCAATAGTTTCGGGCACCAATCCTTACACAGCCACTGCAACAGGGTTCACTTCGTTCTCTCCGTTTGGTGTGGGCAACCTCAATTCATTTTCAAGCATTGTTCCATTAAACCTGCTTTCTTTTAACGGCAGTTTGCAAAGCGGCCAGGTAAAACTGTTTTGGGTTACCACCAGCGAAATAAATGTACGCAGTTACGAAGTGCAAAAAAGTATTGATGCAAGAACTTACAACAGTATTGGAACAGTAGCTGCATTAAACGGCACTGCAAACAACAATTACAATTTTACTGATCCTTCAATACCAAACGGCGTAGTTTATTACCGCCTCAAAATGATTGACAGGGATGGTTCATTTAAATACAGCAGCATTATTGCCATCAATAATAAAAAGCAGGATATTTTATCGGTGTTTCCCAATCCTGTAAAAGACAATCTTTTTGTAAGCCATGCCAAAGCAGCGGCAGGCGCCAAATTAGAAGTGTATGCCATGGACGGAAGAAAAATGGCTGAATACAAAGTGGTGAAAGATGCAGTGCAGACAAATGTGGGAACCGATGTATTGCCAACGGGCAATTACAACCTTGTTTTTGTAAACGGAAGCGATGTACAGTTTACAAAATTTCTTAAGCGTTAGTTGTAGATTTATAGTTTCAATGTAAAAGCAGAAGCCCCTTTACCAGGGGCTTTTGTGATGTTGGGTTACCAGGAACAGTTAATACAAAAAAACAGCATCCCGGCAAATAAAACTCTATTTGAACATTGGTTACCTGAAAAAATAAAGAAACAAGACAAACAGCCTGTTAATCTCTGGAAAACGTAAACTATTTTTGATAATTATTCGTTTTTCTGAGTGTATATTTACGAATAGAATTATCCTCAAATCACTTTTATTTATGAAAAAGGTTAATGTTTCCGGCAAATGGAATGATGGGAAAACCACCGTAAAGGTGAATTTACCAGTAATGCTTTTTGAAGAAGGAAAAGTTCAGATTGCCTATGTTCCTGTACTTGACTTGTCCGGTTATGGAAAAACTGAAAAAGAGGCATTCCTTTCTCTTGAAGTAGTAATGAAAGAATATATTTCTTATGGCATCAGAAAAAACACACTAGTTGCAGATTTAAAAGCACATGGCTGGACAGTTCGTAAAAAAACAAAGCCATACATTGCTCCCGAATTAACTGATCTGATAAACAGAAATGAATATCTGCATGATATATTTAACACACGTCCGTATAAGATGCAAAGGATAGATGTGGAAATGCCTCAATTTGCTTAAATGGCTTTTAAGTCCGGTAATTTACCATTAACAACTTTACGAAAAATACTTCTTCACCAGGGATGCAAATGTATCAGAGAAACCAAAGGACATGATAAGTATTCCCGGCAAGATTTATTACGCCCTATAACAATACAAAATCACATTGATCCTGTACCTGAATTTATAGTGAAACAGGTAATGCGTACTTTGGGATTAAGTAATAAAGAGATGGAAAAAATTTTAAAAGAAATTTGACCAGGTTGCCTTTCATTTTATAATATTCACCATACTGTATTTACACTAAACATTTTTATGTGTGACAGATTCGTGCCGGTTAACTGAATGTTATTCCCGGAAAAAGGTTTTCATTTATACAAAACCCAGTAATAACAACACTTTTAACGCCCCTGCCATTCGGGAACGTTTGCGTAGAAAAGCATTTAGCACGGAGCAACGAAGCAGGTAAAAACGTTATCTTTAAAACTGTAAAATTTACGTTTTACAACTCCCGCTTTTTTCCAATTATATCCATTGAAATCCCATTTTGATTGTAAGGGTTTTAACGCCTGCAAAATTATATGGGAAAAATGTACACTAAAAAATTGTTTGCTATTTTGTTTGTATGCTGCATGGGGAACTGTGCGATGGCAACAACATATTATTCCCAGTCTAGTTCTTCTGTAAATACTTTGGCAAACTGGAATACCAACCGGCTTGGCGGCGGTACATCTCCAACAAATTTTACTTCAAACGATATTTTTGTGGTGCAGGGCACAGGAAATGGTGGCACTTCTCCTCATTCAATGACAACAGCATCGGCCTGGACAATTACCGGAGCAGCAGCAAAAATACAAATTGAAAATGGCGGAACTCTGACGGCAACTTCTATTGTTGCTGTTACAATTTTTCAGGTTGATAATGGAGGGTTTTATATTCATAATGCTGCAAGTGCAGTTGCGGGTGGAGACTCTGCTGATGTACCAGGCACTCCTACAAAAAGAGTTTTTGGTGCAACTAGTACTGTTGAATTTAAAAAATGGGCTAATGGGGGAGGAACTCCAATTACTTTACCAGTAATTACTGGTTCAGGTTGGGGAAATCTTATAATTAATGTAACAACACTTTTTGGTTCATGGAATCAATCAGGGACATTAAAAAAAATTCAAGGTGATTTAACTGTATTAAAATCTGGAGGTGGGACATTTGAATTCAGGTTTACTGGCAACACAGATTATAGTGGAACTATAGGGGGAAATGTAATTGTATCTACATCGAGTATAATGACATTTGTTAGTGGCAGTGCCACAATTACTCAAATTATCAGTGGAAATGTGACTATATCTTCATCAGGAATATTAGCTTTTGCAAATAGTGGCGGAACAGTCGATTATACAATTGGCGGAAATTTAAATGTAAATACTGCGGGTGTATTTTCCTTAAATAGCGGTGGCTCAGGTACGGTTTTTATTTCTGGAACAATATCTGGGGATGTTAATTTATCTGATGCTAACAGTGAGATTAATGGTTCACAACTGGGTGGTTCAGGAAGTTGGGCATTAACAATAAATGGAAGTCTCAATATATCGGGTGGGATGTTTAATTTTACTGGTAGTTCTGCGGCGAGCAAAACATATACAATTAATCTTGGTGGAAACTACAATCAGACTGGTGGTTCTTTTGGCCTAGTTAGTAGTAGTTATGGAACTCCGAATATTGCATGCTCAGTTACTTTTACTGGCGGAGTAAGCAATGCAACCTTTACACAATCTTCAGGAACATTTTCAGTTGGTTCTTCAAGTAATAATCGTGCAATTTCTTTTTTTATTGCAAATGGTAAAACGCTTACTTTATTAAGTGATTTTAAATTGCCGCCAGCTACTTATACAACATTAGACAGTTTTATTGTTTACAATGGAGGTACATTAAACAACAGTACTTATAATCTGACCGGCTATGGAAATTTTATTCTTAAATCAGGAGCCACTTTAAAAATGGGTTCTCCAAATGGCATTTCTGTTTTTCCAACTACTTCAGGTAATATTCAGAATGTAGGAACTGGTGCTGTCAGAACTTTTAACAAAGGCGCCAACTACGAATACAATGGCTCCGCAGCTCAAATCAGCGGCAACGGAATTCCTGATTCTGTTCGTTCTTTAACAATAAACAATTCAACCG
Source organism: Bacteroidota bacterium (assembly GCA_031384415.1). GTDB lineage: Bacteria > Bacteroidota > Bacteroidia > Chitinophagales > Chitinophagaceae > Ferruginibacter. The sequence goes on along the minus strand of JANNAM010000234.1, from coordinate 4,140 downwards.
GCTTAACACTTTCCAATGCTTCATTGACTGACACTTTGATTTTAGGATTAACAGCAGGCCGTATTAAAACCGATGCAACACATTCTTTAAAATTAGCAAAAACGACAAGTGTTACCAGCACTGTAAATATTTATGGTGATACCAACGAAGGCAATCTAAGCAGTTTTGTAAGTGGGCCATTAACTATCGAAACAAGTGCTTCTACAACATTAAGAACATTCCCTATTGGAAAAGATACTACTTCAGGTGTGTTTTATGCCCCTGTAAAATTTACCCCAAATTTTTCAACAGTTAAAACTTATACTGCAGAATATTTTCCTTCTACTTTTGGCGACCGTACAGTTGAACTTACATTAGATCATGTCAGCAGTATCGAATATTGGAATATAACATCACCATCATTCAACCCCGATGCATTGATTGGTTTATCATGGAGACCAACCAGTAAATTATGCTACCCTACTTGTGATAGTTTAAATGCTTGGACAGATTTAGTAGTTGCTCATTATTTTAATAGCGGTGGTTATAAATGGAGAATGGATGGAGGCAATCCGACATTTACAATGCGTACAGGTTCAAATTTAAATTATGGTTATGTTACCTGCACAATAAACACTGTTGGTAGCGGTGGTGATGCTCCTTTTACCCTTGGTTCAAAATCCAATTTCAACCTTCTTCCCCTCAAACTCCTCTACTTCTCTGGCTATGCCACCGAAAAAACAATTGAATTAAAATGGATAACAAAGGAAGAACAGCAAACAGCAACATTTGAATTGCAAAAAAGTGCTGATGGCATCCATTTTGAAGCATTGGCAATTGTGGCAGCAAACAATACAACAGGTGTAAATAACTACAGTGCAACAGATGTAAACCCTGTAAGCGGCTGGAATTATTACCGCCTTAAAGTAACAGACCGCAATGGTAAAGTTGGATATTCCTACATCATCAAAATACAGTTTGGCAGAAATATTTTGCTGAATATTTATCCCAACCCGGTAATAAATTTACTAAGTGTTAGCCATGCAAAAGCAACTGCCAATTCACAAATAAAAATCTTCACTGTAGATGGAAGATTGGTAACTTTACAACCCGTTTTGCCGGGCAGTGTTCACACTCAAATAAAACTCAGCGGTTTATCAGGCGGAATGTACTTGCTAAAATTCATAAACGGAATAGCAATAAAAACTACTCAATTTTATAAACAATAAAAAATAATGATCATGAAAAAAGAAATCTACTTATTAACTTTTTGTGTTTTGGCACTCTTCAGTTTTTCAACAGTGCTGAAAGCTCAAAATCAGGTTTATTGGCGGGAAGGTTTTGAACCAGATGCAGGTTGTGATCTTACCACAACTAATCCCACTGCGGCAGTAAGCTATTATTTTAATGGAAATGCGGGTGTGTGGTATGGCAATAATGTTTATAGAACAACCGGAACTGCCTGTGCTTCTCCATTTGGTGCAAACCATGTACGTTATAGAAATATAGCTGGTGTTACAGATTCCGGTTATTTAGTTACACCCATTGTAAATTATGGAATACAGGAACTTCATTTTACGATTTCCAGGGCTAACAGATACTATACTGTATGGCAAACTCCGGACACTTTAGCCACTACCACCAACTGGACCATAGTAGCACCGCACGCCCTACGGGCAACGACTTGTACTGATAGTACAATCATTGTCGCATCCTCCACTGCTAAAAGATTGAAAATTGTGGGCCGTCCGCTAACTGATAGCGATGTAGATAGTTTTTGGGTAACCAGTTTTTTTAATTTGCCTGTCCCTCTAAATCTTACTTCTTTCAATGCTGTTTATGATGGCCATAAAGTAAATCTTAACTGGAATACGACCAATGAGGTCAATACAAAACATTTTGAAATTGAAAGAAGCATTGATGGTATCAATTATACTGCTGTAGGAACAGTAACTGCTAAAAATTCCCCGGTTAACAACAATTATATTTTTGCAGATATTTTTCCATTAACCGGCGGTTCATTCTACCGCCTTAAAATGGTGGATATTGACGGCAGATTTAAATACAGCAATGTGATTAGCATCAACACAAAGATAAGAGCTGGTTTGTCCGTTTATCCAAGCCCTGCAATTAGTAATATTACTGTCTATCATGGAAAATTAAATGAGGATGCTATTATAAAAATTATTGGAACAGATGGCAGAATGATCCTTAGCAATAAAATTACAGCAGGTGTGGTGCAAACAGCCATAGATATTTCTAAATTAACGCCCGGTATTTACCAGGTAACAGTTATTGATGGCGTTAATAAAAACAGCCAACGTTTTATCAAACAATAGTCTGGCAAAAAGTAGGATGTATATTTAAAAAGAACTGCAGTAAAATGCAGCTCTTTTTTATTTAAAAAATGGCTGTAACATCAATAAAATCAGCTTTTTCGGCAGATTCAAAAATGTGGTATCGTTATCGGGAACGTTTGCATAAATAAAGTAATTAGGGGCAACAGAAAGGCTGCTTTAAATGCGTAGCTTAACAATTCAAATTACGGCTTTGCTCCGTAGAATTGATTGATTGATTTTAACTGCTTCTATATGAGAAAAAAAAACTTACGCTTTAGTTCGGCAAATGGCTGTGTGTTTAACACAATTGTTTTTTTACCAAAAGCAAAACCCGCTGTTTCAAAATTTTTAAAACTTTTTTTTATTGCACTGGTTGCATTGCTGTTTTCAAAAAACATCACAGCGCAATACACTGCTACCTGGGTTTTAACATCAGATAAAACTGCAGTGGCCGGCGGTGTGCAGGGCCCCAATATTATAGTGGCCGATATGGTGCCGGGTTCGCAGTTTACTGCCAACGGCTCACACAATACCGATGGGTTTCTTTGTAAGATACCAAGCGGCAACTGGCCCACTGTTGCCACCACCAATTATCATGTTGACTTTCCATTGTCGCCCAATGGCGCAGTAGATTTAAATATTACCGGCCTTACATTAACTGCCCGTACATCGGGCAGCAGCAATGCACAAACACTGAGTCTTGCTTACCAGGCCGATGGAGTTGGTGCTTTCACAGCTTTTGGTTCAGTTCAGTCGGTACCAAGCGGCGGAACATCAGCAATTGATTTTGGCGTATTGAGCCAGTCGCTGCCAACAGGCCATACTTATATCATCAGAATGTTTGTTTATGGCGGTTCGGGCACTGTGAGCAGCAGCCGTAATTTTTATATAAAGAATGTATTGTTCAGCGGCACAACACCGCCTCCGGGAAATCCGCCTACAGTTTTAACCACTGCAGCTTCATCCACCGGAAGAACAACGGGACAGGGTTCTGGCAATATTACTTCGGCCAGTTTAACAGCAATAACTGTTAGCGGACTTTGCTGGAGCACAGCCGCAAATCCTACAGTAGCTTTAGCAACTAAAACAACCAACGGCCCTTTAACTACCGGAACATTTACACACAACATGACAGGTTTACTGGCCGGTACATTATACCATGTAAGGGCTTATGCCACCAACGCTGTGGGCACAGGTTATGGCGCCGACTTAACTTTTACAACCGATCCGCCGGTTATTCCGGTGCTTACAACAACAGCAGTTACCAATATCACCATTTTTACCGCCAGCAGTGGTGGCAATATTTCGGATGATGGCGGAAGGCCGGTAACAGTAAGAGGCGTTTGCTGGGCAACAACCCCTAACCCAACAACTGCAAACAGCACAACTAATAACGGCACAGGGGCAGGAACATATCCAAGCAGTATAACAGGATTATTGCCCAGCACAACTTATTATGTAAGAGCTTATGCAACCAATACTGTTGGCACAGGTTATGGCAACCAGCAAACATTTACCACACCGCCACCTTCGCCAACATTAACTGTTACGCCATCGCTGTTGGCTTTTGGCAGCATTTTACAAAATACTATTTCACCATCGCAGTTTTATACATTGCAGGGTTATTACCTTAATGCAGGGCCGGGCAATATTACTGTTACAGCTCCTCCGGGTTTCAGGGTTTCGCTGGCTGCAGCAAGTGGATTTGCTCCATCAATCCAGGTTCCATATACTGGAACAGCTTTGGCAGCAACTCCTGTTTATGTTCGATTTTCGCCAACGCAGGTAAAAGCATTTGACGACAGTGTAAGAAGTATTGGCG
>JANNAM010000221.1:0-2882 GCA_031384415.1 Bacteroidota bacterium | reverse complement strand
ATAAAATTCCATTGCAGGTTACAGGCGATGGAAAACAAACACTGGAAACATTGATTCATGATCATCCAAAAGGAAAAAAAAGAATTGGTGAACTGCACAGTAAACACAAAGAAAGGTGGAACGAAATTTTGCCAGAAGGGGAAAAATATATGCTTAGTTATGCTGCAAATCATAACCGGGGTGCCCAGTTTGTTGATTTAAAAGAACACATTGATGAAAACTTAGTAACCATATTTGATAAAATAAGCCACAGCATCAATGATTTTTTTTATGGCAGGTATGATATTATGTGTTCCAATGTAGAGGATTTAAAACATGGGAAAAATTTCTCCATACTCGAATACAATGGCTGCGGTGCCGAACCCAATCATTTTTATGATACTGGCTACACACTTGTCGGGGCCTACAAAGAAATACTAAAGCACTGGAAAGCATTGTATGAGATAAGCAGCTACAACAGCAGCAAGGGCATTAAACCATGGCCACTGCAAAAAGGCAGAAAATTTTTAAGGGATGCAAAAAGGCATTACAGGGAAATGAAGGAAGCAGATGAATTAATTGGCTAAAATGGATTCTTGAAAAAGGGTTATGAAAAAAATTATAAAAATATTTGCCTGGGGGTTAATGATTAGTTTTCTTGGCAGCCTGCCTTTGGGTACGCTTAATGTAGCAGCTATGCAAATCGCTATTCAGGAAAGCATAAAAAATGCCATCTATTTTTCTTTGGGTTCTTTATTGGTTGAGATGATTTATGTACGCATTTCTTTGGTTGGTATTGACTGGATAAGAAAGCGGAAGAAACTGATGAAGATAATGGAATGGGTTACGCTTGTAATCATCATTGCATTGGCGGTTGGTTGTTTTATTGCTGCTGCAAAAGGCGGTGGTGAAGAGAAGAATGTGCTGCTGCGAAATAATATGAACCGTTTCTTACTGGGTATGTTTATGTGTGCTATTAACCCTGTGCAAATTCCTTTTTGGTTTGGATGGAGCACTGTATTGTTTACAAAAAAAATACTGGAACCAAAACAAAGCCAGTACAACAGTTATATTATCGGCATTGGCCTTGGCACATTACTTGGCAACAGTGTTTTTATTTTTGGTGGCAAATGGATGGTGGAGCGTATTGCCAACAGCCAGCAATATTTAAACTGGGTAATAGGAGGGATATTTGCAGTAACTGCAGTAATACAGTTAATAAAAATATTGCGGCATAAAGATGCGATACACAAGTTTACGCATTAGACAATAAGGATTTTATTACACTAATTAGAACGGATTACACTAATTCTAATGCACTTATTAATTAGTGTAATCCGTGTAATTGTTTTTAATTCGTGTCTTAGCCTTTTTTTTAATCAACAATAAATAATTTACAGCCCATCACAGTACTGCTGCGGTGGGCTTCGTTATTATCACCAACATGGTAAGTCATTCCTTTGGTAAGCATAAATTTTCTTCCGTCTTGCAATTCTGTTTCCATTTCGCCTTCCAAACATAAAATGATATGGCCTTTGCTGCACCAGTGATCGGCTAAGTAGTTGGGAGAATATTCCACCATTCTCACTCTTATTTCATTCATCTTAAATACCTGCCAGTAAGCAGTGCCTGTAATTCCTTTGTGTTCTTCTTTGGGGATGGAAGACCAATCTAAGGCTTGGAAAGGGAAGGAGTGTATTTGCAAGTGTTTTTTTTAAATTAAAAAATCAAAATTCAAAAGTCAAAAAAATGCAGCTTTGTATTTTGATTTTTGCGTTTTTACTTTTGAATTTCCTCCACCCACTTATCCCTCTCATCAGGGCTAAACTTCCAGGGTGCAAAATTATTTTCAATATTGCTGAACATGGCATTCCATTCCTGTGGCGCATTGCTGTCTTCCATGATAAGGCTGCGGCGCATTTCTAAAATAATGTCTAAAGGAGAAATCGAAACCGGACATTCTTCCACGCAGGCATTGCAGGTGGTGCAGGCCCGCAGTTCTTCTACCGTAATATGGCTGAACAAATTCTTGCCATCTTCTTTAAATTCTTTATTTACATTGATGTTTTTTCCAACAGTTTCCAGCCTGTCCCTCGTATCCATCATTATTTTTCGGGGGCTTAATAATTTACCTGTTTGATTAGCCGGGCAGGCAGCACTGCATCTTCCGCATTCGGTGCAACTGTAAGCGTCTAATAAATTTTTCCAGCTTAAATCAAATACATCTTTGGCGCCGAACTTCTGTGGCGCTGCTTCACCGGTTGGTGCCAACTCTGGTTGCATGGCATACAATACTTCATTCTGTATGCTTTTCATATTATCCATTTTGCCGGCAACATCAAGCCTTGCATAATACGCATTGGGAAATGCCAGCATGATGTGAAGATGTTTGCTATAAGGTAAATAATTCAAAAAAGCATAAATACCAGCAATGTGCAGCCACCAACAACTTCTTTCCAAAGTAATTAATGTTGATTCAGATAAACTGCTGAACATTGGAGCAATCATACCCGAAAAAATAAAATTGCCTGTTTCATGGTAATGTTCACTGCCTTGTAATTGTAAAGCCCTGTCGGCGCTGTTCATGGTAAGGAACAGTGTCATCAAAATAATTTCGGTAATTAAAATATAATTGGCATCACTCCGGGGCCATCCGTTTAAATCTTTGCTGATAAAACGTTTTAGTTTGATAATATTTCTTCTTATTAAGAAAATAACACAAACTGTGAGCACGCCAACTGCCAGTATTTCAAAAAAATTAATCAGAAAAGAATAAAAGCCGCCAAGCAAAGGCAGAAATAAACGGTGTGTACCCAAGAAACCATCAAGCACAATCTCCAGCACTTCAATATTAATAATGATAAAACCTGCATAAAGGCAAAAGTGTAATACCGCAATCAAAG
>JANNAM010000157.1:0-15009 GCA_031384415.1 Bacteroidota bacterium | reverse complement strand
CCGGGATGTGTATTAATAAATGACTGCATCATACCCATCGCTTTGCTGGTATTAACCTGTTCAAGTTCCAGCTTCGGCGATTGCTTGTAAAAGCAATAGGCATGCATATAATCAACTTCTTCTGCTTTTGGGCTATTAGGAAAAACTTCCAAAAATCCTTTAAAGAGGTTTTCGGCATCCCTGTATTGCTTTTGGTAATAAAAACAGTAAGCGTATTTATAATAAAGATCTTCAAATTTTTGAGTTCCTTTAAACACCGGAAACAACTCTTCATACAATTGCTGTGCATACTTATACTTTTTATTTGTATAATATTCATCAGCCATTTTAAGCTTGTAATCAAAATCTTTGCTTTTCAGCACTTTGCTGTACTTAGTACAGCTAGTAACGGATGCCAGCAACATTAAACCAGCCAGTAAAACTTTTACGTATCGCATAAAGGTGTGCAAAACTAATGGATTTTAGCCAAAAATGGCGTCAATTGTGTAAATAGCCAAAAATAGGGCGTTAAGGATTTGGTAAACCATTTTCAAATAAAAAACCTGCGCCCAAAAGGCGCAGGCTGTTATTAATAGATTGATTAAGATTTTTTAGCTACAACAACCGGTTTTGCGGCAGTACTGATAATTTCAGCTTCGCCCAAAGGTTTGTCTTTTGCAAAGTCAACCAATATTGGCGCTGCAACAAAAATAGAAGAGTAAGTACCGGTAACAACACCAATTAACATAGCAAAGGCAAAGCCCTTTGTAACTTCTCCACCAACCAGGAACAAGATAAGGATGGTTAAGAACACAGTTAATGATGTCATGATGGTACGGCTCAGCGTATCGTTGATGGCACGGTTGATAATATTACCTTTTTCGCTTGCCTTGCTTCCCTTGCTGTATTCCCTGATACGGTCAAATACAATTACGGTATCATTCATGCTAAAACCAATTACTGTAAGAACAGCGGCAATAAAATGCTGATCAATTTCCAGCGGGAAAGGAACTATGTTTTTAAAGAAAGAGAACACGGCCAGCGTAACCAACACGTCATGCAGCAATGCCACAATGGTACCAAAAGAATAGCGCCAGTCACGGAACCTGATGAAGATGTAAACAATAATTATCAGGATAGAAAAAATAGCAGCTTTAATGGCTCCTTTCTTTAAGTCAGCAGAAATACTGGGTTGCACTGTAGTAGAACCCATTATGTATTTTTTGGCAATAAAATCGGCATAAGTAAGGCCTGGTGGCAATACTTTTTTAAGCCCTTCAAACAATTTGGTTTGAACAGCGCTATCGGCATTATCAACTCCTTTAAGGTAAGATGTGGTAATGTTCAGCTGCTTATTATTACCTACAGTTTTAATAACTGGGTAATCACCGAATGCAACTTTCAGCTCATCCCTTATTTCATCCGGGTTTACTGCTTTGCCAAGATTTACTGTATAGCCCCTGCCTCCTTTAAATTCCACACCTTGCTCAAATCCGTTAAAAAATGCACCGATGCCGGCAAGCAGTACCAGTATAGAAATTCCATAAGCTACCTTACGGTACTCAATGAATTTAAATTTAGCATGTTGAAACACCCTTTTACTAATTGGGGTAAAATAATTGAAGTGGCGTTTTTTATTGGTAAACCAGTCAGTTACCAAACGGCTTACAAGGATACCGCAGAATAATGAAAGGAATATACCCAGCATTTGCGTTGTGGCAAATCCTTTTACAGGACCAAGGCCAAAAACGAATAAAATAAATGCGGTAAGAAATGTGGTAAAGTGAGCATCAAGCACCGGTGGCAGCGAACGCTTGTAACCTTCAATTACAGCCTGCTGGTAAGTTTTGCCTTTTGTAAGTTCTTCCTTTATTCTTTCAAAAATAATTACGTTGGTATCTACAGCCATACCGATTGTTAAAACCAAACCGGCAATACCTGCAGCAGTTAATGTAGCTCCTAAAGCAGCAAGTACACCAATTGTAAACAACAGGTTTAATATTAAAGCAATATTGGCAACCCATCCTGCAGTGTTGTAATACAAAAGCATCAGCAGGAATATAACTACAAAGGAAATGATGAAAGCCCATGAGCCTTTTGATACAGCATCTTTGCCAAGCGTGGGCCCAACCAATTGCTCTGCCACAATTTTTGCAGGTGCATCAATACGGCCTGTCTGAAGTATTTTAGCCAAATCCTGCGATTCTTTTACTCCATCATTTTTATTGGTGTTACCCATGCTTATCTGCGAACTTCCACCTTTGATGGCTTCATTGGTATAAGGAGCTGAGTAAACAATATCATCAAGCACAATTGCAATACATCTCGACTGGTTGTTGGCACTTGTCCGGGTTGTCATATCTTCCCAGATTTTTGCACCCCTGCTGCTCATGTTCATTCTTACTATGGGCTTACCAAATTCGTCATAATCAGAAGTGGCTTCTGTAATATTTTCTCCTTCCAGTTCTGCCTTGTATTTTCCTTTTGTTTTTATAGCATAAACCGGAACATTGTTCTTAAATTTTTTATCGTCGTAATCTTCTATTTTACCATAAAGAAATTTGGCATCAGCCGGGAAAGATTTCTTAACAACATCATAAGTCATTAACCTGTTAAAGGCAGCAGTATCTTTAACGCTGATAAATGCACCGGGGAAAATCGTTTTCTGGCTTGTTTTAGATTCCTGATAAGGCTGGCCAACATTGGTAATAATTGCACCAAATTTATTTTTATAAGGCGCCCTGCGAACACTGTCGGGCAGGTTGCGGTTGGTTGTATCAAGGGATAAAAGATAATCGGTAAGAAGGCTGTCGGCCAGATTAAGATTGGTATTTAATTCATAAAAATCATACACTTCCCAAAACTCGAGGTTGGCGCTCGATTGCAGAAAATTACGAACAGTAACCGGGTCTTTTACACCGGCTAGTTCTACGTTGATGATGCCTTTTGTTTCATCTAAATTGATGGTAGGCTGTGCAACACCAAATTTGTCAATTCTTCTTACCAGTACATCATACGTTTTCCTGATGGCATCATTGGATTCTCCTTTGATTAAAGAAATAACTGCATCGTCGCTGTCAGTTGGTTTTACCTTGCTTTTTGGGCCTGCAAAAATGCCGGATAATTTACCAGCACCATTTTTTTCAATGAATGATTTTTTAAACAGCGAAATATAATCCTGGTTGCTGCCTGCTTTTAACCTGGTAGCAGTTTTCAATGCATCCAGCAAAGCAGGGTCGGTTGGGTTATTGCTTAATCCTTTTAAAAGTCCTTCAAGGTTTACATCAAGTGTTACATTCATTCCACCCTGCAGGTCAAGCCCAAGGCTCAGCTCATTTTTTTTACACTCTTTGTAGCTTGTACCAAAGATGGGATAGATAGCTTTGTTTTTTGTACTGTCAAGGATATAATCCTTTTTTGCTTCAACTAAAATTTCCAGGTCTTCTTTTGAAGCAGTTGGATTTTCTCTTTTGACAATTTTTTTTGCCTGGGCTTCCACCTTGCTTTCGTAATTATTAATAACCAGTGTGTAGGAAAGTTCCCATAGTGAAACTAGAATTAAAACGATGGTGAAAAACCATACTAAACCTTTCAATTTCATAATGTAGTTGCTTTTAGTAGCTGCTTCGTATTTTGTGTAGCGGCAATGCCGAATTTGTCCGATTTTTTTCGGTTGGCAAAGATAGGGGAAAAACCTTTTAGGTAAGAAGGAGTTTGAATTTTAGAATTTTGCCCGTTTTCAGTTGTAAATTGCCGCCATGTTTAAAACTACGTTGTATTGCTTCAGCCTTTTTTTTGTGCTTAAATTATTAAGTTCCTGTACTGCTACAAAACCTGCTGTTACTATGGCAAAAATTCCTGCAATCATTACCACGGCTGTGCCAGCAGATTCAACCCGTACTGATGCTTTCCTGGAAGACATGCTAAAACAATATCCTCAGTATTTTGATTCAATTCTTGCCCATCGAAAAGACTGGAATGTGCAGGTTATTTATACACAGGTTGATAAAGGTGCAAACGGTATTGCAGCACTTAAAAACTATTATTTCAATGTTAACCCTTCCAGGTATTTCTATCCGGCCAGCACTGTGAAATTCCCTGTAACCTTGCTGGCATTGCAGCGCCTGAATGAACTGAAAGACAAAAATATTGATAAGAATACTGCCATGATAACTGAAGCTGTTTCAGGTTGGCAAACTGCTGTTTACAACGACCCAACATCCGAAGACGGAAAGCCATCTATTGCACAGTACATAAAAAAGATTTTGATGGTGAGTGACAATGATGCTTTTAACCGTTTGTATGAATTTTTAGGCCAGGATTATATCAATAATGAGTTACATAAAAAAGGATATGAAGATGCACAGATATTGCACCGCCTGCAGATTTTTTTAAGTGAAGAAGAAAACCGCAAAACAAACCCGGTTAAATTTTTTGATGCAGCTTCAAAACTTGTTTATCAACAGCCGGAGCAAAAAAATATGTCGCAATATGTTCAGCGAAATGATTTTATGGGCAACGGATATTTGAGTGGCAGTAAACTGGTAAATGAGCCAATGAATTTTTCTAAAAAAAACAGGATTAGCCTGGAGGATTTGCATACAATTTTAATCAGTCTGGTTTTTCCCAATAAGGTAAGCAGTAGCCAGCGGTTTAATATTTCGGAGGACGACCGCAAATTTGTATTGAAATACATGAGCCAGTTGCCCACCGAAAGTACTTATCCCTCTTATTCATCAGACAGTTCATCTTACTGGCCGGCATATTGTAAATTCCTGCTGTTTGGTAGTGAAAAAGGAACATTACCCAACAACATAAGAGTGTTTAATAAAGTGGGCGATGCTTATGGGCAAGTGGTTGATGTGGCTTACATCGTTGACTTTGAAAAAAAGATAGAATTTTTTCTGTCGGCTGTAATTTATTGCAACAGCGATGGCATATTAAATGATGACAAATACGATTACAAAACCATTGGCTTTCCTTTTATGAAAAACCTGGGGCAGGCGATTTATAATTACGAACTGGGCAGAAAAAGAAAAGTTATTCCAGATTTATCTTCTTTAATTTTTAACTATGATAAATAAACATTGTTAAAAAATAGTTTGAAAAAAGATTCAGCTCCTGCATTTTTTTTAAACAGTTATACAGTAGTTTTGAAACTATGCAGTTATCATCACTACTTACCCGTTTTAACGAACCCGAAACCCTTAAAATGGCCAAACTTGGCCGGGAACTTAGGGCAAAAGGAATTGACATTACCGATTTAAGCCTTGGCGAACCCGACTTTGACACTCCGCAACACATTAAAGACGCAGCAAAAAAAGCCATTGACGAAAACTACAGTCATTACACACCTGTTGCCGGTTATTTGGATTTAAGAGAAGCAGTTTGTGCCAAACTAAAACGTGATAACCATCTTGATTACAAAGCCGAAAGCATAATTGTAAGCACAGGTGCCAAACAAAGCATTGCCAACCTGGTGCTGGCCATTGTTGATGCAGGAGATGAAGTAATTATTCCTACGCCATACTGGGTTACTTATTCCGAAATTGTAAGGCTGGCACAAGGCACTGTAAAATTTGTAAACACTTCTTTAGAGAACGGATATAAAATAACACCCCAGGAACTGGAAGCTGTCATAACAGATAAAACGAAGCTGTTCATGTTCTCCTCGCCCTGCAATCCTTCGGGTGCTGTTTACAGCAAAGAAGAATTGAATGCACTGGCCGAAGTGTTTAAAAAACATCCCAACGTGTTAATTATGGCTGATGAGATTTATGAGTACATAAATTTTGTTGGCAAAAATGAAAGCATTGCACAGTTTGATTATTTAAAAGACAGGGTAATTATTGTAAATGGTTTAAGTAAAGGTTTTGCAATGACAGGCTGGCGGCTTGGTTATATTGCTGCCCATGCAGACATTGCAAAAGCCTGCGAAAAAATACAGGGACAATTTACCAGCGGCACCAATGCCATAGCACAAAGAGCTGCCATTGTAGCACTCAATGGCGATATGAAACCAAGTTATGATATGGTGGAAGAATTTGAACGCCGTAAAAAAAGAGTGATGCAATTGCTGGGCGAATTACCTTTTGTAAAATGCAGCGAACCCGATGGTGCTTTTTATGTTTTCCCCGAAGTGAATTATTATTTTGGAAAAAAAGATGGCGATACAGTAATTGAAAATGCAGACGATTTGTGTATGTATCTTTTAACCAGCGGCCATGTTTCCACCGTAACAGGCCGAGCATTTGGTGAACCAAATTGTATAAGAATGTCGTTTGCCAACAGTATGGAAAATATTGAAAAAGGTTTTGCGAAGATTAAAGATTCATTAAGTAAATTAAGCTAAGAGTTGAAAGGAGAAAAAGAGAATAAAACGAAATAAAAATATGTTATCCTCTTTTTTTCCCTTTTAACCTTTTAGCCACTCATTCCACTTAGTTTTTCATGCAGTGCCATCACCTGCGGAATAATCAGTTGCTGTTCATCATTAACAATTACAAAATCGCAGAGCCGCATTTTTATCGTTTCATCAATTTGTTTATTCATTCTTACCATTACTTCTTCTCTGGTAATTCCATCCCGGTTCATACTTCGCTGAATGCGTAACGGGGCAGGAGCATAAACACCAATAACGTAATCCAAGTGTTCCTGGGCACCACTTTCAAAAATTAAAGCAGCTTCTTTAATGCTGTAGGGTGTTGTTTGTTGCTCCATCCATTTTTTTGCATTGGCAATGGTTGCCGGATGAACAAATGAATTTAGTAATGCTAATTTTTCAGGGTTATTAAATACGACGGAGGATAAAAACTGCCTGTTTAATTTGCCATCAGAATATGATGCTGCACCAAAATTCTCTTTAATTATTTTCATGAGCTGCTCATCTTCATTCATTATTTTTTTTGCAGCATCGTCGGCATAATACACAGGAATACCCAGCACTTCAAATACTTTTGCTACGGTAGTTTTACCGCTGCCAATGCCGCCTGTTATTCCAACTTTCAACATAAATTCTAAAAAATAAATTCTAAATGCTAAAAATAAAAAACCCGAAATAGGTTTGCACCTCAAATTTCGGATTTAGAATTTAGTAATTATAATTTCGGCATCACTTCTTCACCTCAGCAGCCGGCTTATTGATATTCGCCGTCCACTCCATACTAATAGCGCTGCGTTCAATTTTAATATAACTGCCGGGGCTGGTTTCAAGCGTTAAAGTACTGTCGTCATTCACTTTATTTACTGTACCATGAATGCCGGCAATGGTTACAATTTTATCGCCTTTTTGAAGGTTGTTGATAAACTGTTTTTGCTGTTTTGCTTTTTTTGCCTGCGGACGAATCATGAATAACCAAAAAACCAAAATCATCAATCCCAAAAAAATGGGCATCATAGAGCTTCCTGTACCCTTGTCGCCTTGTCCCGACATCAAAAAAATACTTAATAGTTGCATATTTATTGTTTTTTAAATTTTTTACTTTGCTTTCACCACTTCGCCTGCCAGCTGCAGCACCGGAAATTTCGGGTTTGCATTGGATGTTACTGTAATTGGTTTTTCATTGTGGCCTTCTTTGTGTGCTGTGTTAAATACCACTTTTATAAATCCTGTTTCACCAGGCATGATGGGTGCTTCTGGTTTTTCGGGCACTGTACATCCGCAGGTGGAGGTGGCATCAAAAATTACCAATGGATTGTTGCCCGTGTTTTTAAACCGGTAACTGAATTCTACTTTTTCTCCTTCGGTACGGGTACCAAAATTATAAGCGCTGTCAATTATTTCTACAGTGGTTGTATTTTTCAGGGCTTTATCTTTTGCTTCCTGCTCTCTTACCTGCTTTAAAGAATCAAGTTTGGAATCGTCGGCAATTTTATCTGTCTTCCTAACATTGCAGGAAAACATTGCCGCCGTAATTATTAAAAAGGTTAAAAATTTTTTCATCAATTTTTTATTGATTGGCAAATGTAGAATTTTGTGTTTAGAATGTTGCATTTCTACAATGTGCTGTTTTTATAACTCTTCTTGTGTATTTTATTTTCAGCCGTCAGTTCTTTATGAATATTATCAAGTAAGCCGTTTACAAACTGGCCGCTTTGCGGTGTGCTGTATTCCTTTGCCAGGTCAATGTATTCATTGATGGTAACTTTAGTGGGGATGGTTTCAAAAAACAAAAACTCACATATACCCATTTGCAAAATGATTAAATCAAGTGTTGCAATCCTTTCACTATCCCAGTTACGGAGTTTGGGTTTTATCAGTTCCATTGTCACTTCTTTTTTTTCCTGCACAGTTTCAAGCAGGCCCTTTGCAAAATCCCATTTGTCTTTGCTGATGATGTCGCCAAAATTGTAGCCGGTGGGTTTTTGCAAAAAATTCATCATCAACTGGTCCATCATTTCTGCATCATCGTCCCAGCCAATAAAACTTTCTTCCACATGGCTTATAAAGTCTTCATTAGGCAACAGCAGGTTTGTAAAAATGAATTCCAGTATTTCTTTTTCAGCTTTTTTATCTCTTGCCTGTATCGTAATGTACTCCTGGTATTCGGGAGTTGCAACAAGATGAAAATAAATTTTCTTCAACAATTCTCCGTCAATAGTATGAACAAACTTAAAATTATTTACTGCTGCTTTAAAACCAGGTTCTTCCACTATTTTCCAAAGCAGTTCGTTGCCGGCAATTTTTGTATTTACAGAAAGGTCTCCTGCTGTTGGTAAATGTTTAGAGGCTTTTTGGCGGGCATTGGTTTCGGCATAGCGGGCCACTTCAGTAATAAAATAAAGAAGGTATATAAATAATTGCCTGCTTTGTTCAATCTTCTTTTTTAAAATAGATTCCGGTTCGCCGGGTTTCACTTCTCCGTTCATACTGTCCAAAGTATAAAGCGTCTGCATCACTTTTACCCGGATATTTCTTCTGCTTATCATTACGTAAAGAGCATTTTGAGGGGGCGAAGATAGGTGAAATTTAAGGAGCAGTATTGTCAAAATAGTGAATAAATATTTTAGAAATTATCTCAAATTTTTTATATTTTGTAAGCCTGCGTATTTTCTTCACCAGTAAATAACATTTTTATGAAAAAAAATTTCCATAATTCAGCTTTCCGGTTTCTGATTTTTATTTTCTCCATAATTTTTTTAATTGCTGCTTGTCAGCGTAATAACCGGCAAAAAACAGATAATACTCAAAGTGCTGATAAGCCTTCTGAAGCTTACACAGATTTTTTAGGTGCTGCTGAGTATGAATTCAATATGATAAAAAATCCTGTAACAGGAACTGTTCCCGAAGGAATTTTTGAACAGGAAAGAGCCCAGGCAAGGGCAATATGGGATCAGCAACAGCTTAACGGCGTAACAAGCCTTAATACATACAGTTTTCAAGGCCCCAATAATTTGGGTGGCAGAACAAGGTCTGTTGTGTATGATGTAAGATTCGACGGAGTTTCAAACATGGTAATTATTGCAGGCGGTGTTAGCGGCGGGATTTATAAATCAATTGATAATGGCGCCACCTGGGTTCGTAAAAGCCCAACCGGTGAGCATTTTAGCTGCACCAGCATAGCCCAGGATACAAGGGTTGGTTTCAGGGATACATGGTATTATACAGTGGGTGAAGCTACCGGCAATAGCGCAGGAGGTACTGGAGCCTTCTACTCTGGCAATGGTGTTTATAAATCAACTGACAATGGAGAAACCTGGACGAGACTTACAGGATCAAACACAACTGCTCTTGAATCTTTTACAGTTGCTCAGGATTATATCAACAAAATTATTGTGGATCCAACGGATGGTAATATTTACATAGCCTGCCCCGCCACCATCAGAAGGTCAACAGATGCCGGCGTTACATGGACAACTGTAATTTCAGGAACATTATCTACTTCAAGTCAATACACCGATATTGTTGTGTCAAGCTCCGGCAGGTTGTATTGTTCTTTTGGCGGAACCAATTCATCATCAGTAGATGGAGTATGGGCATCTGCACCAGGTGCCACTTCAGGCGATGCCGGTTCATGGGTACAGATTGCTGGCGCTGGCGCTGGTGGTTCGCCTGTTGGCTGGAATGCTGAACCTGGTTATGGCAGGGTTGTTTTGGCAATTCCGCCCAGTGCCGAAACTTTGTTGTATGCGCTATATTATATAGGCTCAACTTCTTCCTGTGGTGCTCCTTTTCCCGAAGCAGAATTATTCAGGTGGGATGACGTTGGCGGAACCTGGACCGATCTTTCGGCTACTTTACCCGACGAAGCCGGTTGCCTTTCGGGAAATGATCCATTTGCTGTTCAGACTGGTTATGACCTGGTGATAGCTGTTAAGCCCGATGCACCCAGCACCCTTTTTATTGGTGGCACAAATGCTTACCGGTCGACAGATGCAGGGCTTAGCTGGACAAGAATTGGTGGTTATGCCAGCCCGGCCGATTATAGTATATATAGTGGCTCACATCCCGATATTCATGCTTTTGCTTTTCAGCCCGGCAGTCCATTAATTATGCTTTGTGGCAATGATGGGGGAATTCAGCGAACAACTGTTAATACTGCTGCTACTGTAGTATGGACTCCAATAAATACCGGGTACCGAACTTACCAGTACTATTATGTTACGCTTGACCCACGAACCTCTAATGATAAAGTACTGGGCGGTGCCCAGGATAATGGCTCTACCAGAAATATTGGCGGTGTTGGCACCAGCTTTGAATCGGTATACGGCGGCGATGGGGTCTCGGTTGGTTTATCTGATTTGATTTCGGGCAGTACTTATGAATATGTAGGCTCACAAAATGGTTTTATTAACCGAAGAAATTCAACTTCAGGATTAGGATTTACAACAGATATAACTCCACCAGGCGAAAGCAATTCGGGGCTTTTTGTTACACTTCACAGGCTGGATGCAGATAATACAGACATGCTTTATTATGCCAATGACAATGCATTGTACCGCACTTCTTCTGGATCAACAGTAACATCCGGCACATGGACTTCGATGACCGGTGTTGCAACTGCAGTAGGTGCTGCCAATGATATATCAGCAATGGCAACCACAAGGGGCACATACAGTGCGGCCACTGCCAGTTTATTTATGGGCACATCAAATGGAAAAGTTTACCGGCTCGATAACCCCATAAGTGTTGCTGCAGGCACCGGACCGGTTGATATTTCCAGTGGTAGTTTTCCGGTAGGTAATGTAAGCAGCATAGCTGTAAACCCACGAAATGATGATACCGTTATAGTAACTTTTTCAAATTATGGAATAACAGGAAATGTATGGTGGTCGGGCAATGCAAACACTGCCACACCAACATGGTCAAATGTAGAGGGTAATTTACCATTGCCTTCTTACCGAAGTTCTGCTATTGCTATCACCAGTTCGGGAGTAGAATATTTTGTAGGAACATCGGTTGGTTTGTACAATGCCCCCATTGATGGTGCTTCGCCGGGTACCACCACATGGGTACAGGATGGGGCATCAACCATTGGCAATGCAGTTGTATCAAGCCTTGCATTAAGGCCGGCAGATAATAAACTGCTGGTTGGCACACACGGTTATGGAATGTGGTACACAACACTGACTTTATCAGTGGTGCCGGTTACGCTTACAGAATTTAAAGGAACCTTGCAGAACAAGAGCGTTTTATTGCAATGGAGTACTTCAACAGAATTCAATACCAAAAATTTCGAACTTGAAAAATCTTTTGATGGAATCAACTTTAGAAAAATAGCAACCGTAGCAGCCGCCGGCAACAGCAATACAATGCGGCATTACGGTTATGCTGACAGGGAACCTTTGTCGGAGAAAAATTATTACCGCCTGCGCATGTTTGATTTAGATGGCAAAAATAAACTGAGCAATATTGTACTTATCAAACTGCAGGATGTGCAGCAGGATATTTTGGTATTGGGTAATCCTTTCAAAGATAAAATTTATGCAAGGCTGATAAAAGCCGCAGAAGCTGATGGCGAATTAAAATTGACAGACTTGAATGGACGGCTTGTTGCAAAGCAAAGCTTTAAACAGGGGGCACAGCAAATACAGTTTAATTTACCCGCCGCTAAATTAAGCAGGGGTATTTATGTTTTAGAGGCTGTAATTAACAGGAACAGATTTACAGCAAGTGTATTAAAAGAATAATCAGACAAATTGATATAGTAGCTGACCGCCTGGATAAGGCGGTCTTTTTTTTTGCCGGGTCTTTTATCTGCCAAAATTTTCATTTCAACTGACAGAAACTGTCTTTTTTTCCTGACTATCAACCATTATTCATGAACTATCAGCCAGTTTCCTGACAACCTTTCTTTTAATATTGATTGGTACAAAAATGGCTGTACCTTCGCCGTCCGAAATAAACTGGCATTCATTTTTAAACAAAATCAAAACATACATTATGGCAAAAAAAGTTGCTGATTACGAGTTGTACGATGACAGAGTACTCGTAAAGCCTGCTGCTGCTGAAACAAAAACAGCCGGCGGAATTATTATACCAGATACTGCTAAAGAGAAACCTCAGAAAGGAACTGTTGTAGCAGTTGGACCCGGAAAATATGCTGAGCAAACCGGTAATATTATTCCTGTAAAGCAAAAAGTTGGTGACGTTGTATTGTACGGTAAATATGCCGGTACTGAAATCACTTTGGGAGGCGAAGACCTTTTAATGATGCGTTCTTCCGATATCCTGATGAAGGTGGGATAATATCCATCCGCTTTGGTTAAAGATGATCAAAGGTATATAGTATAAGAGAGTGACACAACGATGCTGAAAAATGATTTGTTGCTTGTCACAAAATCTAAAATCGTAAATCTAAATTCTAAAATTTATTACAATGGCAAAAATGATTTTCTTCGATATAGAAGCAAGAAATAAAATGAAAAAAGGCGTGGATACTTTGGCCAACGCCGTAAAAGTAACCCTTGGCCCAAAAGGCCGTAACGTGGTGCTGGAACGTAAGTTTGGCGCACCCACTGTAACCAAAGATGGTGTTACAGTTGCTAAAGAAATTGAACTGGAAGACCCTATTGAAAACATGGGTGCTCAAATGGTGAAAGAAGTAGCCAGCAAAACAGCAGACCAGGCCGGCGACGGAACTACTACTGCAACTGTGCTTGCTCAAAGCATCATCAGCGAAGGACTTAAAATGGTGGCTGCCGGTGCAAACCCGATGGACCTGAAACGTGGTATTGACAAAGCAGTAAGCTTAGTTGTTGAAAGCCTGAAGGCACAAAGCCAGGCAGTTGGCAACGACAGCAAAAAAATTCAGCAGGTGGCAACCATTTCTGCCAACAACGACGAAACAATTGGTAAACTAATTGCCGAAGCTTTTGTAAAAGTGGGTAAAGAAGGTGTGATAACTGTGGAAGAAGCAAAAGGAACTGACACTACTGTTGATATTGTAGAAGGTATGCAGTTTGACCGTGGTTACATCAGCCCTTACTTTGTTACCAACAGCGAAAAAATGCAGGCTGAATTAAGCAATCCTTACATTCTTATTTACGATAAGAAGATATCCACCATGAAAGATATCCTTCACATACTGGAGAAAGTGGCGCAAACCGGCCGTCCGCTGGTAATTATTGCCGAAGATTTGGAAGGCGAAGCACTGGCTACATTGGTAGTAAACAAATTGCGTGGCACTATTAAAGTAGCTGCTGTTAAAGCTCCGGGCTTTGGCGACAGAAGAAAAGAAATGCTGCAGGATATTGCTATTCTTACTGCTGGTATTGTTGTAAGCGAAGAGCAGGGGTTTAAATTAGAAAACGCCGACCTTACTTATTTGGGTACTGCCGAAAGTGTAACAATAGACAAAGACAACACTACCATTGTTGGGGGCAAAGGAAAGAAAGCTGATATTACTGCAAGGGTAAACCAGATTAAAGCACAGGTAGAAACAACTACATCTGATTACGATAAAGAAAAGTTGCAGGAGCGTTTGGCAAAATTAGCCGGCGGTGTTGCGGTATTGTACATTGGTG
The DNA here is from genome assembly GCA_031384415.1 of Bacteroidota bacterium. Taxonomy (GTDB): domain Bacteria; phylum Bacteroidota; class Bacteroidia; order Chitinophagales; family Chitinophagaceae; genus Ferruginibacter. The sequence continues at coordinate 1,065 of JANNAM010000157.1, read as the reverse complement.
CAGCTACCGAAATGGAAATGAAAGAAAAGAAAGACCGTGTTGATGATGCACTGCATGCAACAAGGGCTGCTGTAGAAGAAGGCATTGTTCCCGGTGGTGGTGTTGCTTACATCCGTGCTGTTGCAAGCCTTGACCCTAAAGTAAGGGGCCAGATTGCAGATGAGCAAACAGGTATGGCAATTGTTCGCCGTGCTTTGGAAGAACCCATCCGTTGCTTAACCAGCAATGCAGGTATTGACGGTTCTATCGTGGTACAAAAAATTAAAGAAGGCAAAGGCGATTTTGGTTTTAATGCAAGAACTGAAGTGTACGAAAACTTATTTAAGGCTGGCGTAATTGACCCAACCAAAGTAAGCCGTGTAGCATTGGAAAATGCAGCTTCAATTGCAGGTATGCTGTTAACCACAGAATGTGTAATAGCAGACAAACCAAAAGAAGAAGCACCGCATGGCCATGGCGCACCTGATATGGGCGGAATGGGCGGATATTAATACACTGATTTTTAGCATTACACCAATTACAGCAATGAAATACAATTCCCTCCTGCTGAAATGCAGGAGGGAATTTTTATTTGTTGCTGATCAGAGTATCTGCAGCGGTGAAAAAGAATTCATTCTATTCAGAACGCCACCGATTTTTATGACCAACGGGTTTAGAGAGCCGATGACGGGTTAAACAAAATACTGCTTAATTTTTAAACTGTCATCTTGGTTAGCCGATATTTTCTGTTTGTTGTGTCGTTGGTTGGAAACCAGACGACGGCGGCTCACGGGGCTGAGAATTGGCTTTCGGATGGATGGGAATACCTGCGGCGGCGAAGAGGGCGTTCGGGCTTCTGTTGCTACTTTTCTTTATTCTCCAATTCTTCAATAGTTTTTTTGGCATTTACTAACCTTATTTTTTTGTTTTTTTCTACCAATTTTGTTACTGCCCATTTTTCTATCTTATGATGCAAGGGAACTAACAATGCTGCGATACAAACTAATGCCAAAAGCATAAACTATAAATTATGATGCGTTATTTTTTCTAAGAAAGGATGCAGCAATAAGTTTAAAATCTCAAACA
>JANNAM010000155.1:0-1714 GCA_031384415.1 Bacteroidota bacterium | reverse complement strand
CGGCAATTTTTTGAATCACTTCCTCAACCGTAAAGCCTTCTCCTGTAGCTACGTTCACAGTTTTTGTGTCTCCTTCGCAACAGGCAGAAAGCTTGATCAGAGCCTTTGCACAATCTTGGGTATGGATATAATCCCTTATGTTCCGGATATTACCAAGTTTTAATTTATTGTTACCTCTAAGCTGGTTGATAATTTCCGGTATAATATGCATATTAGTCTCCCTCGGACCGTAGTTGTTAAAAAGCCTGCAGATTACTGTAGGTGTTTCATACATGCTGTTATTAAGATGGCATAATTGTTCGCCAAATAATTTGCTCCAGCCATAAATATCCACCGGCGCAATGGGGGATGATTCGGTAAGATTTTCACTGCTGTCTGCATACACTGCACCTGAAGATGCAAATAAAAATTTTTGTACTCCAGTATGGGCCGAAGCGTTCAACAGACTTTGTGTGCCTTCTACATTTATCCTCAACGTACGTTCAGAGTTATCATTACATTCAGGAATGTAATGAATGGCTGCCAGGTGAAATACAGTGTTTGGTTTTAACTGCTGAAATAGTTCCTGTACTTTTATTTTGTCCGTTATGTCAATTTCATAAACGGGTATATCACTGATATCTTCTATAGCAGGAGCCACCCTGTTTCGGCTGTCAATTATTGCTACATTTTCCCCGGAATATTTTAATTGCCGTACTAATTCATTTCCAATAAAGCCTAAGCCCCCTGTAACTATGATCATAATGCAGTTTTTATTCTTTTAATTTTAAAAAAGTTTGCCCAGTTGTTTAATGATAAAAGATCAGGATAAAATAAAATTGTAAAACTGGTTTCCAATGTATTCGATGCTGAATTTTTTTATGTCCTCGTTTGCCCGACCGCCCATCTGTTCTCTAAGCTTTGCATCATTCATCAGCAATGAAAGTTTTTGCCCAAATAATGCATAATCAAACAGCGGAACCAGGAACCCATTTTGATCATTTATGATCATTTCAGACGGGCCGGCTACACAATCAAAAGCTACTACCGGCAGCCCGGCGGCCATCGCTTCGCCAATTACATTTGGAAATCCTTCTGAACTTGAAGTGAAAGCAAATATTTTACTCTTAAGATAATAAGTTTCCACATCAGATTGTTTTCCTGCCAGTATCACCCTGTCTTCCGCACCCAATTCTTTTGTAAGCAATTTAAGCCGGTCCATGTTTTTTTGTTTCAGGTGATCATACCCAACTATTACCAATTTCCAGCCGGGTTTATTTATCTTGACAAACATCTCTATTAGTTTATCCTGGTGCTTTGTTTTAATGAGCCGACCAACCATTAACACAATATTCTCCCTTCCTAAAACCTCATTATTATTTGATATTTCTCTTATAGGATTCCCGATAACCATAATATTTTTGTGCCGGTACATCCCATCATAAATTTGCCTGGCCTTTTCTGTTTGGGCAATTACACCTTTTGCGCCCGGGTATAGCCAGTTCCTTATTTTATCCTGCATGCGGCCAAGGCTTTTATCCGGCTGGCTTCTGTCTGATACAAACACCGAAGTGCTTAATCCCTTTGTTGCAAGTAAAACAAAATTATTCCAGTACTCTCCAAAACTCAATACCGCATCCGGGTCTAAGTGTTTTACCTTCTTACGGATGTAATAAAGTGTTCTGACAGTTGAAAGCACTCTTCTGTTATCATCAAACAAAAAAGAGGGTTTATG
>JANNAM010000116.1:0-3933 GCA_031384415.1 Bacteroidota bacterium | reverse complement strand
GTGTGTGCTGTCGTGGGTAATGGCAACAAACCAATAAAATTTTCCGTTACGTTCAATTACCTGGCTTGCCCAGGCATCATCTTTTGCCCATTTAAAAGCTTTTGTATTTAAAGGAGATGGGTGCTCTGTCCAGTTTAGCATATCCGAAGTGGAGAAACACAACCAATCATGCATTACATAGCGGTTCTCTTTTGGCGGTGCTACATCATGCCCGGTGTAGAGATATACTTTTTCTTTATAAACCAATGCGGCAGGGTCGGCGGTGTATTTATGTTTAATGATTGGATTAGCGGTGGCTACAAAAGCTGTATCTGTGGTTTGTTTATATACCTGAGCATGTAATGATGCAAAGCCAGCCAGTACAATTGTTGTTAATAATAATTTCATTAATAATTTTATTTATCAGTATCTGTTCTAAAAGGTGATGCAGGTAAATCTTCTTTATTGTACAAACCTGTTGGTGGGTTATTACCCCAGCCATATCTTACCGCAACCGGTGCTGCAATATCGGGGCTGCTAACAACCACGGTATTGCCTTCAATTTTTGCATTGGCCCATACAAATTTTTTATCGGCTCCTGCAATTGCAAAACCCTTTAGTGTATCAGTTTTTGCAATAAGGCCACTGCCGGTATGTTTAAAATACAGTTTGATATTGTTACCGGATACTTCCATTTTTTCATAGATAGGGCCCGAGTAAACAAGCTTTTCATTGTATGTTGTTGCCAACGCTGCCAGTGCAAGTCTTCTTCCTATTTCCTGTTTATTTTTTGGATGCACATTATTCATATCATTGGGGTCGGCATTGTCAATAGCCACTGCCATGGCGGTATTGGAAATAGAAAGATTCAGCAACTGTGCTTCCCTTTTAATGGCTTCCGAACCTCCCTTTGCAGGTAAGGAGTCGTATGTTTTTCCAATATTTGCCAGTTGCACATACAGAAAAGGAAAATCGCCCTGTGCCCATTGCTGCCGCCAGTCGGTAATCAATGTCTCCATTATCTGCCGGTAAATTTTTGCAGTGGGACTATTTGATTCTCCCTGGTACCACAAGGCACCACGAATGGTATACGGTACTAAACCTTTTACCATACCATTCCATAAAACAGATGCATTGTGTTGGTCACGCACAGGGTCGGGATTGCGTGGCCCCCGCGGAAGATTTTTGCCAGCAGCTTTGGCCGAATCTGCGGCCAGCTTCCATTTTTCCTGAGCAATTTTGTATTTGGCCTGTGCGGCAGTATCGGTAAGATATCTTTCTAATTTCTTTTTAAAACTATCTACCAAAGGTTTGCAAACAGCTTCTTTTACCAGTGCTTCTTCTCTTACCCAGGCTTCTGCAGTGCTGGCACCGTAAGCAGTTGTAATTAATCCGATTGGTACTTTTCCACGGGATCCTGCGGATATTTTTTTCTGCACATCTCTTGCAAAAAAATAAGCCACGGCAGATAAATGTCCAATTGTTTGGGGCGATACGGTTTCCCATTTACCGGTTACATCATTTTGCGGCGTGGCACTGGGTGTAAAGTCTGTATCAAAAACACGTATCAACGGATAGTTGGCGGCTGCCATTTCTTCGGCTTCGTTAAATACACCACACCAGTAGCGGTCTTCTTTGGCAACGGTCATATCCATATTTGATTGCCCGGAACATATCCATACTTCGCCAACCAAAATATTTTTTAGAGTGATATTGTTGCTTGCGGTAATTACCAGATCGGCCGGCTTGGCAGATACTGCCAATGCATTCAAAACCACCTGCCAGTTGCCGGTTTCATTAGCCTTTGTTTGTTTTTTTTGTTTACCAAAAGAAACGGTCACCTGTTCTCCTGCCGAAGCAGTGCCCCAAATTTTTACCGACTTACCCGATTGTAAAACCATATCGTTGGAAAAAACGGTTGGCAACTTAACCTGTGCAAAGGTTTTGGTAACAGCAAAAAAAGAAATGATGATTAAACAACGGTTTAATAGAGCAGATAATTTCATGACAAGCAATTTATTCAGCAGTAATTTAATTAATAAGAAGGTTTAACAATCCTGATGTGTCCTGAGTTTTTTTAATAATACTAAAATATGCTGATGCGTTTCCCTTTTCTGCCGCATTGCTATATTATTTTGTTTTCACCAGCACCACATCATCCACATAACAAAAAGCATTGGCAATACCTTCTGCCAGAAAAATAATTTCAACCTTTCCACCCTTAACAGCAATACGATCAATACTGATTGTTTTCCAGGTTGTGTTTTCTTCTTGAACCGGATACATATAAGTTGTGTCATTACTCACCGCATACATTTCAAGTCTGGCAAAGCCGCTGCTGTTCTTCACTTTGGCGGTCATTGTATAATATCCATCTCTCAATTTTATGTATGGTGAAGATGTAATTATTTGTGATACCTTTCTTTTAAAGTTGATGTTATCGCTGATGTTTAAACTTTTTTCACCGGTTACAATTTTTCTGTCGCTCTCTGTATTGAAATAATTAAGGACCGGCGAAGTGTTGCTGTCAAGCGAAATTTTATTGCCTTCAATAACAGTAGTATTCCACCCCAATAAAAATTCCTGCACAGGTTTTACATGACTTGGAATCCTTCTTCTGTCTGCTTCAAAACTTCCGTTCTTTACATAATTATTATCATCAGCCACTTTCCATGCTCCCGTTTTTGCATTAAGGTTCCAGGAGCTAAGTGAATTGAAATAAGGTGTTGCTCCATCAAATGAAAGTGGAAACCATTGGTTGTAGCCCAATCCATTTCCGGCAAAATTTGCCCAACGGTCGCCACAGTAAACAACGGTTTCCTTCTTGCTGCCTTTTACGTTTACAAAAAAGCCTGTTTGCGTAACATGTGCATAGTCATCCCCACTTCCTTTCATAATCAGCATCTCGTTTGTTGGCAAATAAGGCCCCCTGATGTTATCGGCCACCAGGTAATAAGCATACGATGCATCCCAACCATAAATGTTTGATGCACACATGTAAAACTTTCCTTTGTATTTGAACATGCAATTCCCTTCACGGCTTTCGCCCTGGAATATCTTTGTGCAGTCCAACAAATTCACCATACTATCTTTAACGCCAATTTCCGAAACATAAATTTTATTGCGGCCGCTGCCGTAAGAATAAATAAGGTACGACTTGCCTGTTTCTTCATCAGTAAATACAGTTTGATCGCCCGTGTTTGTAGTACCAATCATATCCTTCATACTTATTTTCTGATGCCATTTAAATTCTCCTGTTGGTTTATCGGCAAGCGCAATCAGCACTTCGCTATTGTGCTGAACAAACATGGCATATTTGTTAAGTTCCTTGATGTAAGCAACCCCCAACCTTCCAACCCAGGTTCGCTTATCGGGTTTTATTACTTCGTCTTTTGTCAGCACATCTGCCTCAAATGTCCAGTTTACCAAATCTACAGAACTATAACAGGTAACAGATTTAAAATTAGCATTGGGTAATGTTACAGCAGGGTTATTGCGATAGGTATCAGCCTCCTCATAATAAACTCCGTACCAGTAATATTTTTGCTTTGCTTTAGTATCAGCGAATTTGAATATACCCCCACCCTGACTGTTGATCGGTTTTCCATCTTTTGTGTTCCAGAAAACATCATTCTTTATATTCAGCAACTGTGCTTTTATTTTGTCTGTGATACCAATCAACAAAAGCAAAATAATTACGGCAGCATATTTATTTACTCTTTTCATGCTGTTATTTATACGTTCTTTTCAACCATTCTTCCGGCACCGGAATAATACAAATATTCATACTCCTGTTATCTGCTGAAAGCATAGCAGATTGTATTTCAATCTTCGTTCCATCGGGGCTCATAGTTGGATGCGGATGATCGGCAGCCGTGGCTTTATGACCGGCAGAAAGCAAAATCATTTCGCTTGTGTGTCTGTCAATCAAATAAATATTTCTTGCAAAATCAT
>JANNAM010000099.1:0-2326 GCA_031384415.1 Bacteroidota bacterium | reverse complement strand
ATTCTAGAGGATGTATAATAAAATATTCATCTGAAACGAAATCGTTTTTATCAACCACTAATACCTGTAATGCTGTACCTGGTACGTTTTTCTGTAGAGATGCATGCAATACTTTTGCAAACGGCAGGTAATCGGCTGTAATGATGGTACAAAATGTTTGCATAGTTGAAACTGTTAATCCTTTTTTGAGGCAACGACAACATAATTTAATGTGTTAACTGGATTGTTATCTTTTCTGTCAAGCCACAAAAATATAGTATTATAAAGCCATTTTATCCCCAACCTGAAGAATAGAAAACGAATAGCCCTGAAGAAAAAAGATTTATTAGTCGAAAATTCAAAGGAGTGGACTAATGATTGCCCTGCAGTAGCCCATGCGCCACCATTTTCTTTTATTTCAATGACAGAAAAACCGCATTCTTCGAGAAGTTTCGCAAAGCCATATTTTGTAAATCGGAAAAAATCATGCGGCTCACCATGAACTGGCCAGTATAGGGGACCGGAGAGAATAATTACTCCTCCCTTTTTCAAAAGACGATAAGTTTCTTTTAATAAAATTTTATGATCATAAATGTGTTCAATTACCTGAGTGCAAAATACTGTATCAAAACTTTCGCCAGGCAAAGGTATTTGCTCAACATTGCAAATAATATCAACTGTATTAAGTTGGGTTTGGTTAATGTCGCAGCCAATATATTCAGTAATGTTGTCTTTAAACAGGCTTCGGTATGGTTTGTTTCCACAACCAACGTCCAGAACTTTACCTGTAGCATATTTCTCAATTGAATAAGACAATGCTTTAACTAAGTAATGGTAAACAAGAAATGAGTTATTTTGTTTATTTATTTTTTTGATATCAGCTAATACCGGATCCATTTTTGTTTCCATAGCCAAGTTTTGAAAGTATAAAATTCAAATATTTCTTTAAAAAATACCAACCAGCATGAAAAGGGGTTCTCAGTACGTTTTGATATGATTTGATAACATATTGTTTGTGCTCGAAATGAAGGGGATGTACAAGCGGTAAAACAATAGTATTTTCTTTAGTAATCGAAGGGTATAAATCTAATTTTTCGATGTTTATAAAAAACAATATGTTTTGCCTGTAGTTGATATCTATTTTATTGTTTTCCCAAATTTTATTCCTGATACAATCGTAGGGTACGAATCCAAACTCTTTAAATTTCTCAATCCAGTATTGGGGATATTGTTCATTGTAATGCAAGACACCACCCTGATTCGGAATTGCCGCAGAAAATAATACGATATCACCTGAATTACAAAGAGTATGAATAAAATTTGAAGCAAATTCCGGCTTTATATGTTCAGCTACTTCCAAAGACATTACGAGATTAAAATACCGTTTTATTGAAATGTACTCTTCAAGTTCGGCTGCCAGGAAATTATCTGAATTTATCAGAAGCTGGTCTTTATTAATGTAATTTCCATCAATGCCTAATATATCGTTAACTCCATTTTGTTGCCACACAGAAAGCCATGCACCAGTTCCACAGCCAATATCAATAATTGATTTTGGCGTGAAATAGCCCAAGATGAGGGGTATAATTTCCTTAGCGGATTGCAGGGATTTTTTTGATATTTCTTCAAAATATTCTGACGTATAATGTTTTGATTTACGTACCATTCAATGCCTGATTATTGTGTTTCCCATTTACCTTCATCCAGAAACTGGCAAACATCTTCTCTCCATCCCCATTCTGGTTCTTTAAGATTTATCATTTCGACAGTAAAATTGCAACATTCAATCTGTTGATAATTTTGCCTGCTTTTTGAGTTTGCCAGGTGTATTCTTAAATAATAGTTTCCTTTATAAAGCCTGAGTTCTTCAAAAGTAAACTGCAGGTAATTCTTCCCTTTCTTTCTGCAAATATTTTTTTCGTAGTCAAATATCCAGTTAAATAAAACCGGTTGGTTTAAATGATTAAAAACCTGAAACGACAATGCAAGGTTAGAATAATTTTCACCGGGCATGGTAATTTCAAACAAAATGGATAAGGGCTTGCCATGTGCCTGTAAGTTGTTGCTTTCTGAGGTGATAAGTTCAATCTTGGTAATGGTCGGAGCATTATCAACAGGCTCAGCTATAAATTCTTTAGTTAGTGCCATGATTCCGGCATAATGGGCAATTATTTTTTGAGTATCATCAAATCCCTTCATTACTCCATTTTCCAATAAAAGACATCTCTCTGTCAGAGTAGAAATAGCACTTAAATCATGACTTACAAACAAAATAGTCCTGCCATCTTTCTTACTCACTTCCTCCATCTTTCCCAAGCATTTTTTTTGAAATTCCATATCACCAACG
>JANNAM010000084.1:0-2019 GCA_031384415.1 Bacteroidota bacterium | reverse complement strand
CCTTTAAAGAATCAACCAGGTTGGCCAGCCAGTTAAATATTGATGGCTCAACAGCAGTTGTATCAGGCCATAAGTTAGCACCGGTAACTGCCAGTTTTTTTACTTTTTCCGGATGACGGATTGCCAGCAGCAAACCATTGATACCGCCATCGCTCCATCCAATTACAAAACAGGAATCGAGTTTAAGATGGTTGAGCAGGGCATTCAGGTCATCAGCCATCAAATTGTAATCCAATGAATCGCCTGGATCAATCGATTTGCCCTGCGATCTGCTATCAGCAAGGATCACTTTATATTCTTTTGAGAAATATGGAATCTGTTTACTAAAATTATTAATGCTGCCACCATTGCCATGGATGATTAGCAACGGGGCACCTGTTCCGTATATTTCGTAATACATATTGAAGCCACGGGTGTTAAGCTGGTGACCTGCTTTTGGATTGTTGCCGTAATCAGGTTCGGTTTGGGCAAATGAAAACCCGGTAAGGAATACAGTGGCAATTATGAAAATGAATTTCTTTTGCATGATATAAAATTAAATGATTGTTATTTCCACATGTTGAACGGCATGAAGCTCAGCAATGAAAAAAAACAGGCGATATATTTAATCGCCTGTTTTTCTTTTTATTTATTTTGAATCCTTGTTGTAGATCTCTCTAATACATAAATATTTGCCATCACGTTTTTCAAATACAGCAATATACTTTCCTCCTCCTGTGGTTTTACCTGCGGCATCTTTATACATCGTTTTTCCTACTTCGGTCACCACATCTCCCTGTGCATAAACATCCATGGTTTCAAAACCAATGCTGGAGAACATTGCAGGTTTTGCAAAATCAGCTTCCTGCTTTTTTTGTATAGCGGCTTTGCCTTTAAGCATTGGTTCGCCATCGGGCATGCTCACTGCATCATCGGCATACAAAGCCATTAACGCATTCATATCTTTTGCATTAATGGCAACAGCCCATGCATTTTCAACAGCCACAATTTCGGAACGGATCTTAGCAAGGTCTGGTTTGGCGGGTTCAGTTACAGTAGTTGCCGGGGGCGTTTCTTTTTTTTCAGCTTCCTTGCAGGAAGCAAATAGTAATACGCATGAAGCGTATGCAATAAGAAGCATTGTTTTTTTCATTTTGTTTTATTTTTAGATTAATAATAAAGAACAATTTTAATATTCAGCTTCAGCCTGACAGCCTCTTCAACAGCTATTTTATCTGCTATCAAAATAATTTGTGTTAGTTTTTTATTTTTAAAAACCTGGCCGCATTGTTATACAGTATATCTTCTTTATCCTTTTTTGTGAGGAAGCTGAGGCTATTCAAAAACGTAATCGATTTTTCAATGGCATATGGCCATATCATTTGGTCGGAGCCAAACATAACCCTGTTGAGATATCCGGCTTGTTTTGCATTGCGAAGAAAGTCTTTGATTGTTCTTTGTGTATTGGGTTCTACCCAAAGCATTACTGCCACATCGGTATAGAGTTGCGGATAATAGGCCATGAGCCTAAGGGTATGTTCGTGCCATTCTTCTGCCCCCGCATGCATCAGGTAGATTCTTAGCCTGGGATAATTCACCAGCACATCTTCCATGAGGTAAGGGTCACCATACTTAAGCCTGGCTTTTGGCGACCATGAGTAAGTTCCACCGGGATCGCCACCACCGGTATGAATGGCAACCGGAATATCATATTTTTGGCAGATGCGTAAATAAGGTTGCCAGATAGAATCGCTTAATGCGGCGCCAGCATAATAAGGTGCCAGTTCGCCAAATACTTCTATTTTTTTGTCCTTTATCAGCTGTTCAAACTTCACCGTATCCATACCATAATCAGTTGGGGTGTACATCAAAATTCCCCTGATAACAATATGGTTACTGTCCTTTGCTGCCCAATTCTCCACGCTCTCCGGGTTACCACTTACCATTGCTTTTACTACATTAAATTTTTTAAATGCAGCGAATGATGCAACCCTGTGTACTGTTGCATTGGACGAACCTTTTTTTCCATAAGAATCAGTT
>JANNAM010000070.1:0-1706 GCA_031384415.1 Bacteroidota bacterium | reverse complement strand
CTGCAAAAGAATATGCCCGGATGGCGCCATACCAGAGTTTGGCCATTTTTCAGATTTACTTTTTGCAACCAATGCATCATAATATTGTGTACCTCGTTTGTACTCTACCAATTTCCAGCCATTCAGAAAATGTTCTACCCTTCCATCTGGATAAACAATGATCATCCCACGGTTCCATTCGCCAATTTTTCTCCTCGCCCTTTTTTCCGGTAAGGATGGAATAAGATCATACAATGAGGCCATTGTTCTGTTACCAATAGAACCCAGTTTTGCGTCGGGATGTTTTTCATCATCCAATACCTGGTATTCAAGCCCAATGGCCGAACCGCCGTTATTTTCTTTTTCGGTAACAAAATATTTTACACCGCTGTTGGCGCCTTCTGTTATTTTAATATCGAACTTGAAAATAAAAGCGCTGTATTCTTTTTGAGTTACAATATCGCCGCCGTTTGCAGCTTCGGCGCCTGTAGCACCCAATACACGGAGTTCTCCGTCCTTCACTTCCCATCCCTTATCCGGAAAATTTTGTTGGTAAGCGCCACGCCAGCCATCGGTGGTTTTTCCATCAAATAATAGCTGTACGCCATTCTTTTTTTCCTGCGGGGATAAATTATTAGTTAAAAGATTCACTACAAAAATATCATCAGTAGCTGTTGGTTTTAAGTTTGATGTTTGAATACGGATGTTACGCCAGCGAATCTGCTTGCCGGCCTCTTCGGGCTTTCCAACAGCATGTACCTGCAGTGCAATAAATCCTTTTGGTGTAAGATCATCAACAAGGTTTGCTGCAGGTTTGCCGTTTAAAAAAGTGCGTATTGAATTACCGATGCATTCAATCCTGCATTTGTACCAGTTCTTTAATTGCAACTGTTGCTTTAGCGGAGGATTTAATTCCATTGTATAAAGCCACTCCCGCCTTGCTTCATCATAAATGCCTGCACTCCATGCACGTGGCGAAGGATCAATTTCATACTGGTATCCATGCACCCTTCCGTTCATGTATTCGGGCTTGCTCTCGCTGCGAAACTGTACACCTGAATTCATATCGTTCTCTAACAGGAAATCAAATTCAATAATATAATCGCCATAATCTTTATCAGTAGCTAAAAATGAGTTAGGCTCACCAAACACAGTGGTGCCGGTAACTGTACCATCAACCACTTCATATTTTGCTTTACCATTTAATAATTTCCAGCCTTTCAGATCGTTGCCATTGAAGAGAGATTGCCATTGGGAAAAAGATGTAAAAGATATAATGATGAGACAGCAACTGAGAACTGCAGATTTTGCAAACATGGAATTAAACATCATTGATTTGGTTATGAATTTAGTAAAAAATCAAAGTGACACTCCCCGTTTCCAAGGTATAAAATCATCCTGATTCAGCAATACTGATTTTGGAATCACTTCCCCACTGGCTGCTTTGATGCAGTATTCCAGAATTTCCTCACCCATCTGCTCAATTGTCTTTTCTCCTTCTACAATCGGACCGCAATCTATATCAATGATATCATTCATCCGTTTGGCAAGGAGGCTGTTTGTAGAAATTTTGATTGTAGGACAAACCGGATTTCCCGTTGGTGTACCCAATCCTGTGGTAAATAAAATCAAAGTAGCGCCACTTGCTGCTTTTCCTGTTGTAGCTTCTACATCGTTGCCGGGTGTACACACCAGGTTTAATCCTGGTTTAATAGCCGGTTCGGTAT
>JANNAM010000060.1:0-39924 GCA_031384415.1 Bacteroidota bacterium | reverse complement strand
GAAGAAAAGCAGGTAGCTTTTTACGAAGTGGAACACAGTTGCACCGGCAGCAGTTTCAGCATTTTAGGAAAAATATCTTCCATCAATTCATTTCCAGAACATGTTTACAGTGTAGTGGATACCAAACCTTGCCCCGGCTGGAACTATTACCTTTTAAAAATTACAGAAGCATCTGGCAAGGTTACTTATTCAGCGATAATCCCTGCCTGGATGGGGCCTGCAGGGCAATTGATCGTATTTCCCAACCCTGCCCAAAAAGAAATAAAAATTATTTTGCCCGGCCCACGCAGCATTTACACATTGGCCATTGTCAATAGTGCCGGACAGGTTGTTAAACAACTGACAACTACCCAAACGCCGCTTACCATCAACATTGAATCTTTGAGCAAAGGACTTTACACTGTAAAGGCCTTTAGTAACCAACAGGCTTTCATTCAAAGGTTCAGCATACAATAAGTTGTTTACCAAAACCAACTGCAGAGTCCCCCGAAATATCGGGGGATTTTTTTTATGGATTATTTCCACCCCGGCATCTCAGAAAAAAAATATAGTATGAAGAAAATTATTTTACTGTTTACAGTGGCAGTTATTTCACTGCAGTTATCAGCCCAGCAAAGTAAAAACATTCCACCGCCGCCGCCACCCCCGCCACCCATTGAAATGACAGCGCCGGTTCCTCCAGAGCCGCCTGTTACTCCAATGGCAGAGATTAAAGCACCCCCGGCTAAATTAAAAAACAAACCACTGCCGCCGCCACCACCCAAGCCGCCAAAAGCACCGGCAACGCCAGTGCCACCTGCAACAGAAATAAAATAAGTTACCTAAAATAAAAAGCCCCCTGTTTATTAAACAAGGGGCTAATTTTTTTGCAAAATTATTATACAGCAAAACTTTCTCCGCAGCCGCAGCTTCTGCTTGCATTGGGATTATTAAAATAAAAACCCTTGCCGTTTAATCCATCACTAAATTCCAGTTCGGTATTAACGAGGTATAAAAAACTTTTAAGGTCGGTTACTATCTTCAGGCCCTTATCTTCAAATACCTGGTCCATTGGTTTTACTTCATTGTCAAAATCAAGTTTGTAACTTAATCCGCTGCATCCGCCGCCCACAACACCCACCCTTAAAAAATAAGAAGGATCGTTGCCCACGCCGGCATCTTCCATCAGCTTGTTGACTTTGCTTTTTGCTTTATCGCTTATAAATATTGAATTGGCAGCCCCCCCACCCCCCGAAGGGGGGATTAAGGACTCTGATGCTACAGAGTTACCTGATATAGTTGAAACATCACTGTTCATTGATAAAAAATTCTTTAAATTATTTTACACTTCAAAGCCCCTCCTTCGGAGGGGTTTGGGGAGGCTGTATTAATGCACCACGCTCTCCTCAAACTTAATCGCTTCCATCCCATTCTTTACACGGTAATCGTTGATGGCGGCTTTAATGGCATCTTCGGCCAGTACACTGCAATGTATTTTAACCGGCGGAAGATTGAGTTCTTCCACGATGTCCATATTGTCAATCTTCAAAGCATCATCAACCGATTTGCCTTTCAGCCATTCGGTGGCCAGCGATGAAGATGCAATGGCGGAGCCGCAGCCAAAGGTTTTAAACTTGGCATCGGTAATCATGCCGGTGGCATCATCTACCTGAATTTGCAGGCGCATTACATCGCCGCACTCTGGTGCACCAACCAATCCTGTTCCAACATTTTTTGCGCCCTTATCCAGCGTTCCAACATTTTTTGGATTCTGGTAGTGGTCTATTACTTTTTCTGAGTATGCCATGATAATTATTTTAGATTTTTGATTGTAGATTTTAGATTTATTAAAACAAAAACTTCATAAAATTTAGAAGTCTTTAAGCTCAATTAATTACAACTGTACAAGAGTGCGACGCCAATGAAGTTGAAAAAAGATTTGATGTCCGGTCCAAAAAACAATAAAACACAATCTACTTCTTTATCTTCTACATTTCCTCCCCCTTTGGGGGAGATAGAGGGGGCTTTTAATGCGCCGCCCACTCAATCGTACTCAAGTCAATTCCTTCTTTGTACATTTCCCATAAAGGACTCATTTCTCTCAGCTTCAAAACTGTTTCACTTATTGCCTTAATGGTATAATCAATCTGTTCTTCTGTAGTAAACCTTCCCAATCCAAAACGCAGCGAACTATGTGCCAGATCATCCCCCAGGCCCAGTGCTTTCAGCACATAGCTTGGTTCTAATGAGGCAGATGTACAGGCACTTCCGCTGCTTAGGGCAATGTTTTTATTAAAGCCCATCAGCAAGCCTTCACCTTCCACATGTTTAAAAGAAATATTGGTTACATGCGGCAAACGATGTTCGGTACTTCCATTGATATATGCTTCTTCCAGCTTCATTAATGCTGTTTCCAATTTATCTCTCAGTATTGAGATACGTTTGGTGTCTTCTTCCATATCCAGCATACACAATTCGCAGGCTTTGCCAAACCCCACAATGCCGGGAACATTTAATGTTCCGCTTCTCATTCCTCTTTCGTGGCCGCCGCCATCCATTTGGGCGGTAACTTTTACCCTGGGATTTTTGCGGCGAACATACAATGCACCAACACCTTTTGGCCCATACATTTTATGAGCAGTGAAAGCCATCAGGTCAATACCATCTCTATTTACATCTACCGGAATTTTTCCAACAGCCTGCGTACCATCTGTAAATACCAGTACTCCGTGCTTACGGGCAATGGCGCTTATTTCTTTTATCGGCATTACCGTACCAATTTCATTATTGGCATACATAATGGCAATAAGAATGGTAGTGGGTTTAATAGCAGCTTCCAGTTCTTTTAAATCAATTAAGCCATCGGGTTTTACCTGCAGGTAGGTTACTTCGCCGCCAATTTTTTCAATATGCTTGCAGGTATCTAAAACCGCTTTGTGTTCTGTTGTGGCAGTGATGATGTGGTTGCCTTTGCTGGCATACATTTCATAAACCCCTTTAATAGCCAGGTTATCGCCTTCGGTGGCACCGCTGGTAAAAATAATTTCTTTCGGATCGGCACCAATAAGTTTTGCAACCTGCTCCCGTGCATAATCTACAGCTTCTTCAGCTTCCCAGCCAAAAGGGTGGTTGCGGCTTGCGGCATTTCCAAAATGCTCCAAAAAATAAGGAGTCATAGCTTCCAGCACCCTTGGATCCATTGGTGTAGTGGCATTATTATCTAAATAGATGGGTAATTTCAGCATAAAATGAATACTATTAGTTTCTGTCAGTATAACGCAAATTTACTGTAAAAGGTTCTATTTTAGCTGATGGAATCAGCGACTGGAATTCATTTTACCTATTTCGTAAAGGATTTTTTTGTAAACCAGCAGCATTGCCCCGATTTAGCTTCATTGGCGACGCTCCGTTCAGGTTCATATTTTCAATTTGGCACTAAAGCCCCTTATAAATAACAAAATGCAAAAAACAGAACACATCGGCATCGCAGTAAAAGAACTGGCAATTTCTATCCCCTTATTTGAAAAGCTGTTAAATAGCCAGTGCTATAAAACTGAATTGGTAGAAGGCGAAAAAGTAAACACTGCTTTTTTTAAAACTGGTGAAACCAAAATAGAACTGCTGGAAAGCACTGACCCAAATGGAGTAATTTCAAAATTTATTGACAAAAAAGGAGAAGGTCTTCATCATATTGCTTTTGAAGTAGCAGATATTGAAGCAGAGATGGAACGAATGAAAAAAGAAGGTTTTATTTTACTAAATGACAAACCAAAACAGGGTGCAGATAATAAATTAGTTTGCTTTCTTCATCCCAAAGGAACCAATGGAGTGTTGATAGAATTATGTATGGAAAGAAAATAAGTTTTTTTTAGTGCTCTCAATTCATTTTTGTTATCAATCTATTCATCAAATTTTTCAATGTTTCAATTTCTTTTGCCTGCTGCAAAATCATTGCCTGTTGTTCTTGTATTGCCTTAACCATCGGCGCCATTAAATCATTGTACCGCACCATGACTTATTTTTCCTTCGGACTTAGCTGTGAGATTGGCTCAATCATTAACTGATAATTAGAAAGGTAAAGTTGCAGGAAGCAAATACAAAAAAGTACTCCCCTTTCGGGGAATTGCCATTTTGGAAAAAGTTATTCTGAAAAGTATTGTCTTACTGTTATCGTATTAAAGTGATAGCACCTTTCCTGTATATTTTTCCGCAAAAAGTGTCTGCCCAGATTTGATAGATAAAAACAGCATGTGACTGCAGCACACCCTTATACCTTCCATCCCAGCATTGCGAAGGATTGGTAGTAGTAAATACCAGTTCGCCCCAGCGGCTGTAAATCTCAAATTTTAAATTAGACACATTACCCCAGGACTTTACGCCAAAGCAATCATTCAACCCATCGCCATTGGGTGTAAATGCGGTGGGTAACTGGAAGCCATTTTCAATATCTGTTTTATTTACCCTTACAAGAATACTGTCTTCTTTTACACATCCATTTCCTGCAGTTGCCTGCACATGGTACATGGTTGTAACAACCGGCGATGCTACCGGGTTATTCACAACGGCATTAGACAATGAACCTGTGGGGCTCCATAAATAATTTAACGCTCCGCTTGCATATAATTTTGAAATGCCAATAATACAGTTAATATCATTGGACTTGGCAACAGTTAGTACCGGCAAAGGTTTTACGATAAGCGTTACAGCCCTGATAAGGCTATCGCAGCCAAAGGAAGTTCTCACAGTATCTTTATATAACCCGGCTATTGATGCAACAGCGCCCCACGGAAGTATGTAATTTTCTCCTGAACAAATGCTTGCTGTAATATTTGAAACTGCTGCCGGCGTTACAGATAAATTCACAATTCTAATCAGGCTGTCGCAATTGGTGATGATGTAATGTAACGTGTCTTTATAAATACCTGCAGTGTTTACAACAGCTCCCCAGGGCAAGGTGTAAGTGTTGCCGGCGCATATCGTTGCATTGGTTGAAGATGTACTAACAGCCTGCACAATTAAGTTTACGTTTCTTCTTATACTATCGCAGTTGGTAACTGAATAATGCAATGTATCGCTGTAAACACCAGTTGCATTTACAACAGGTCCCCAGGGTAAGCTATATGTTTGCCCGGCACAAATAGTTGCATTCGTTGTTGAAGAAAGGGCCGTTTGCACAGTGAGATTTACAGTTCTTCGCAAACTATCGCAGTTGGTGATTGAATATCGCAAAGTGTCTTTGTAAACACCGTTTGTATTTACAACTGTTCCCCAGGGCAATGTATAAGTTTGCCCGGCGCAGATGGTTGCATTCGTTGATGAAGAAAGGGCAGCTTGCACTGCAAGATTTACTGTTCTTCTTACGCTATCGCAGTTGGTGATTGCGTAGTGCAAAGTATCCTTGTAAACACCAGCAGCATTTACAACTGTTCCCCATGGCAAGGTATAAGTTTGCCCGGCGCAAATGGTTGCATTAGTTGTAGTTGTTTGTGAAGTTTGAACAGTTAGATTTACAGTTCTTCTTAAGCTATCGCAGTTGGTAACCGCATATCTCAATGTATCCTTGTAAACACCCGAAGTATTTACAACCGTTCCCCAGGGCAACATATATGTTTGGCCGGCACAAATTGTTGCATTCGCCGTTGATGAAAGTGCCACTTGCACAGTAAGGTTTACTGTACGTCTCAAACTATCGCAGTTGGTAATTGAATAACGTAAAGTATCTCTGTACACTCCTGTTGCATTTACAACAGTTCCCCAGGGCAAGGTATAAGTTTGACCGGAGCAAAGTGTTGCATTGGTGGTTGATGAAAGTGCAGCTTGCACTGTAAGGTTTACGGTTCTTCTCAAACTATCGCAGTTGGTAACTGTATATCGCAATGTGTCTTTGTAAACACCTGCAGCATTTATAACAGTTCCCCAGGGCAAGGTATAAGTTTGACCAGAGCAAATCGTTGCATTGGTGGTTGATGAAAGTGCAGTTTGCACAATAAGGTTTACTGTTCTTCGCAAACTATCGCAGTTTGTAACTGCATATCGCAATGTATCTCTGTAAACACCTGAAGTATTCACAACAGTTCCCCAGGGCAATGTATATGTTTGCCCGGCGCAAATTGTTGCATTGGTGGTTGATGCAAGCGAAGTTTGTACCGTAAGATTTACCACCCGATAAATACTGTCGCAGCCCGAATTTACATATTTTAAAGTATCCCTGTATACTCCTGCAGTATTTACAACTGTGCCCCAGGGCAGTGTATAGTTTTGTCCCGAACAAATAATTGCATTGGAAATAGAAGAAGGCGCTGGCTGAACTGTAAGATTAACTACCCGGTACAAGCTGTCGCAATTGGTAATTGTATATCGTAATGTATCCCGGTAAACACCTGTAGTATTTACAACAGTGCCCCAGGGCAATACATAACTTTGCCCAGAACAAACGGTTGGGTTGCTCACAGATATAATAGTGGTTTGCACAGTAAGATTTACTGTTCTCCGCAAACTATCGCAGTTTGTAATTGTATATCGTATTGTATCCCTGTAAACACCTGCTGTATTTACAACAGCTCCCCATGGTAAAGTATAAGTTTGCCCGGCACAAATTGTTGCATTGGTTGTTGATGAAAGAGAAGTTTGTACAGTAAGATTTACTGTCCTTCTTAAACTATCGCAGTTGGTAATCACATAACGTAATGTATCCCTATAAACACCTGCAGTACTAACAACTGCTCCCCAGGGCAAAGTATATGTTTGCCCGGAACAGATGGTTGCATTAGTAGTTGTAGAAAGCGAAGTTTGCACAGTAAGATTTACAACTCTTCTTATACTATCACAATTGCTAATTACATAGCGCAATGTATCCCTGTAAATTCCTGTAGCATTTACAACTGTTCCCCAAGGCAGGGTATAAGTTTGCCCGGGGCAAATGGCTGCATTGGTTGTATTAACTATTGCAGCCTGCACAATTAGATTAATACTATTAATAAGACTGTCGCAGCCACCAACACTTCTTACAGTATCGCTGTAAATACCGGCTGCATTAACAACAGTTCCCGATGGCAAAGTATAAGCTTGTCCCTGGCAAATGGTTGCATTGCTGTTGCCAAATACCGGCTGAAGATTGGTAAGCACAATGGTATCTCTAAGATTACAGTTACCAAAAGAAATATCAACCCAATATAAACCGGCGGCAGGTGCAGTAAAAGTTGCAGCTGTTGATCCGTTTTGCCATGTGTATCCTGTGGCGCCTGCTGTGGTTGCATTCAATATCACCGGTTGTGTGCCAAAGCATGCCTGCCTGTCGTTGCCAAGCGGATAAGCGGTACTTGAAACTATAAATGAATCCCGGGCAGTGCATCCTCTTAATGAAATATTATCCCAGTAAATACCAGCTGCAAAAACAGTAATAGAAGAACTCGTAGCTCCGGTATTCCAAAGATGTGCTTCTCCTGCACCTCTTGATGCATCCAGCACAACAGAATTTATACCACAAATATATTTATTGACCTTCCGGGAATTGATGGTATCAATATTCACTTTTATTGTATCCCTTGCCAAACACCCGTTATAAGTTACCACAACAGAATAATTAAGTTGCCCCGGAGTTATAACAAGGTATGTTGGTGTAACGGCTCCTGTTGACCATAAATATGTTGAACCCGGATGCGATGTGGCATTTAATAAAACCGGTGTGCCGTTGCAGGAAGAAGTATCTGCACCAAGATTAACAACAGAGCGTGCCGGAATAACAATACTATCTAAATAAGAACTTACACCACCGCAACTGTTGTTTGTTACGGTCAGCGTGATATAATATTTCTGGCTGACAGTAAGTGCCGGATAAATAAACTGGGGAGAAACAGCAGTAGAAGTTTGCCCATTGTATCCAAAGTTCCATAGGTAAGAAACAGAGGAACCATAAGTAGAGTAATTGATGAATTGTACCGCCATACTTTGTGTACAATCAAACTGCTTTTGAAAATTAGCATTGGATAAACAAGGGTTGATGGGCGCACAGGTATCCACATGATGAACAGCATTCAAATGCAGATCAATAGTGCCGGTTACCGGGGTTGTACCAACCAAAACAGGTGTAAATACCTGTATCCAATAATCTCCAGGTGCCAAACATTTATAAGTATCTTGTGTCAATGCATCCTGCACACAAGATCGTTCCTGCATGGCACCACAGTTGCCATTCATCAGCCGGTATTTTATTTGCGATGAGCTTGCATTGGTATTCTCTGTTAAGAAAGTAGTTACATCCAACGTATCGGTTCCTGTAATTGTGATTTTAAACCAGGAGGTTTTATACTGGTTGGTTACTGCGCCTGCAGGGCAGGTAAGCGTTGGATTAAATTCTCCATAATCTGTTCCGATGGTATGGCAGTTTACCAAAACAGAAGAAACCCAACTGCCTGCACCGTTCAATGAAGCAATAACCGGCCTGCTGCAATAGTCACCGGCATTTTCTATCAGCTCAATTCTTGGATATTCATTTCCCCCTACCAGCCCACAATTGGGCATAAGAATATAATAGGTGCCTGGTGAAATACAACATTCCCAGTTATTATTATAAAAATCCATAACTTTTAACCCATTGGCTGTAGAATCTCCAGGTATTGTTTGCCGGTAAAGCTGGCCATAAGGAGACCCGTAAAGCCATGCCCCATCAATATTGAACAGAGGCCTGATCACCCCGGAAACAGTAGTTGAGAACTTATACCATAATGTTTTAAGGCAAATTGATGGATCTGAATTGGGATTCCAGGAAGGATCGGTTGCATCTCTTGTGGCGCAGGAAAAATTATCTGTCGCACCTGTATAAATTCCCGGCCCGAGGTTATTGCCAATATTATTTGCCTGGTAATAATGATCAAACTGCGGCTGTATGGCATTTACCGAATCAAACAAAACCGAAACTTCTACCTGGTGATTGGGAAGCATACCTGGCTCATTCATTGAAGTCTGCACGACTATATAATACCGCTCAGTAATGGGCGAACAAGGTTCCCTGTAAAAAGACACTTCTTCAAATGTTCCGTAATTTGTAACATTCCCGGTTACACCACCCAATCCCTGGGCACTTGTAGAGTCAACAGCGCCGGAACTTACAACAGTAGAAAATGGCAGGTTACCGTTTACGTCACTTTTCATCACTACATATGGATACTGATCTGTTTTGCCGGGCGTTTTGTTTTTTACCTTTACTCTAACTGTACCACCTTTATCAATAGTGAAAGTGTACCAAAGATTACGACGGGGAGTTGTAGGGATATTTCCAAAATAGCCATAATAACCCGGGGTGGGGTATAACGGATTATTATTTCCGGGATTATATATGCTTGATAAATATTGCGAACTCCCTCCGTAAGCCGGGTCATTGGGTTGTGAACCAGTGGTACAATAAAAGAAATCATTGCTGGGTGCCCTGCCTGCATTTAATGGATTCACATCTCCAGCTTTGCGATCATGATAAACACTATCAGGAGGTATCAATCCAAAATCATAAGAATTATTGGCATGATCAAAACGGGAATAACCAACCTGGTCAATATAAATAGAAGGAGTAACACTGTTGCATGAAGCACCAGGAGGGGCAAAAACTGCTATTGTATAAGTTCCGGGCTGAAGTTTGCACAATTGAATCTGGCTAACTGTTTCTATACATGGCTGAATAGGCGGAGTAGTAGCAAACAATGCAGAATCAGTTCTTACATCACCGGCATATACTGCTGCCCTGTATGCAAATCCGTAATAGGCCCAGTAATTAGAAGTAGTGATATTGACAAAACTCTCCTGTGTAGTTCGGAAAACATAGTAAGCAACTTTAGTTACTGTATTATCACAGTTCTGAATGGGATGAGAAATAAACGGCGTATCCTCACAAAGAAAATTTTCTGTATAAAGTGTATAAGTTGTATCTGTTCTTGGATAAGCAGGAGTGCTTCCGCTTCTTGCCCCCCATTGAATTAAAAATGGCTGATGCGTAATGGTATCAATGGCTGCTTTATATGGCCGGTTATATTTTGGTTTGGGGCAATTGGAAACATTCAGTGTGATTGCGATCTTGTTTCCATAACCAACCATCCCGCTGTATTGAGTATAGTTGCCATTAAGTGAGTTAAGATCCCTGAATGGATTGGCATACGACGGGCCCCAGCCATACGAAATAACCGTGTACCATCCGGCAGGTAGCGGATTACAAACACTGCCTGAAAATGATGCAACACACCTGTATTGAGAAGGCATTGCCGTTAATGCAGCGAGTCCATCTGTTGCTTTTCCTTTAAACAAAGAAAAAGTAGTATTGCCACCATTTACTCCCTGGCTTGAAATAGCAATACTTGCAGCACTGCTTAAATAAAACTGCCGGTAAATGGCTTTTGTTGCTGTTATTACTCCGTATCCTTCCTTACATGGTTGAATACCATCTATGACAATAGCGTTGTCTTTACAGGAAAAATAATCAGCAGTGCTCGTAACAGTGCCTCCCGTGGGTGGAATGATACTCAATATATCACCTAAGTCTTCTGCACGTGCAAGATTGTAATGGATCGTGTTCAATGTATCAAATATCGCCTGGAAAGTGTGGGTCTCTCCAATAATACTGCTAGTCCCATAATTCACCTGGGTATAGGTGCCGGGTATAACACATGTTCTTCTTCCGTCGTACATAACACCGCCGGGATTAGATGGCATGCAATTGATTTGTGGTGTTAGCCCGGTAATGGTAGTGGGATAGCTGAATGCAGTTTGAGCAATAGCCAGGGCATTAGCATCTCCTTTGTATATTTTGAAACTGGTATTGGTTGTGCTATTGGTATAAAACCTAAGTAACCCGCTGTCAGCAACATTGAACTCACGATACATTGCTTTGGTAGCTGCCGTAGAACAATCAATATCAAGAGGCCTTACTGTATTGGCACAACCGAACGTATCGATCTTACTGGAATAGGTAACTCCCGGAACCATTGGCTGCATCACATTACTTACATTGTTGAGTGTATCAAATGCACCGGGTGACGAAAGACTGAATTTATTAGAAGCAGTTACCGATCTTGCATTGATGTTCAAATTAATTTTTGTACCCAGGTTCGACTTTTGGCAGTAAGGGTAACCACTATTGTAAATAGCTGTATCCTGGCCCATTACCTGCAATGTATAATTACCCGGGGGCAAGCAAGTGAAATTGCCTCCTGAAATGAAGTTTCCAATGATATTGGCTGTATCCAATGTGCTGCAACTGTTCGATACTCCCTGTTTGTATAAACGACTATAAAATGGCGGACCACATAGACCATTATGGCTACCTGTAGGGCCCCCAACTGAAATTGACAAAGTGGAAGTGCCGGATAAGGTGAACAAAAAGAAGGTACTCATGGTATACCTGCTACCATTGTATAGCACGCCTGTTGCAGGTAACGCCGGATTGCAGGGATGAAGTGAATGCCGGGAATTACACGCCAGTACATCATTCCTGGCCGTCCCAATACCGGTTGGTGGGGCTGCCAACACGCCCATATTATTGGTAGTAGGAGCAATGGCAGACAAAATGGGTTCTGGTGCTATAGTAGGAGCCGATCCCTCAATTTCCAACTTTAGCCCAACTTGCCCTGTGAAGCTTTTATGGTAAAAAAGCTGGATAGAATAAGTAGTATTTGGGCTCAGTTCATTACATCCAAATATTTTAGTTGCCGATGACGAGCCGATTCTTTCTAATGAATCACAGTTTAGCACTACCGGAAGTGAATTGTAAGGAGTTGAGCGAACATCCCCCTGGTAAATTTTAATGCCGAATTTAACACCAACGTTAATACCCTCCGTAATAGCAATATAATCGAAGTAGGCTGGTGTTGTGAAAACATGCCATGTACTTTTATTATAATCCTGGTAATTGGCCAATGAACTACAAACCTCTGAGGCGTCGTCGATAGACTGGCAATCTACTGTAAAATCGGGTTGGTAAAAAAGGCTGGTTATAGTACCAAAATTAAAGGCTTGTGCCGGTTGATCATAAGCTGCTGTAGATAACCCGGTTTCTACGGTTATATAAATAGGACCGTTGGCTGCGGCTTTACCTGAAACCTGCACTAAATAATCTCCACTCTCCACACAGGGATGAAAAGTGTTTCCAAAAAGTCCGATCGGTGTCAGCTTATTACTGATATCAGTGCCGGAGGGTAAACAGGTATTGGTTTTATAAACAGCAAAGCCTGCATCACCGGCTGTAATCAATGAACCAGGCTGTGCTAAAGTAACACGTACAGATCTTGTGGTAGGTAAAGTAAATTTATACCACATCGATTTTTGATTTTGCCCTGCCACTAAAATGGCAGGAGCAAATGTTTCTCCTGGCTCAACGGTTGCTGCTGTGAGATCAAAAGTTGCAGATTGGAAAACGCCCAAACCAAAACCACTGTTACTTATTGAGACTGGTGAAGCAGCCGAGCAATTGTTATTAATCGGCTGGCAAAATACGGGCATTTGCAATGCAAATACTAGTGCAGCAGTAATTGAAAAAGTTTTCAGTTTGATGAATAAATATGATCTACTGTTATTTATCTGCATAAGTAAAATTCGGTTTGGCCCGGCACAAATTGCCAAGTTGTAAATCTAAGGCTTGGCCCAAAACGAAACAATTCCCCGTTCGGGGAATGTATCAGAGGAGTTTGAACTTATTCAGCGCTTCAATTTTATTCTGTACATGCAATTTCTGGTAAATATTTTTGAGGTGTTTTTTTACCGTTTCGGTACCTACTCCCAGTTGCTGGGCTATTTCTTTATACAATAATCCTTTTGACAAATGTTCCAGCACTTCTTTTTCACGATGACTTAGTAAAGAATGTGCATCATGGATGAGAGGTTGCTGGAAAGTGCTGATCACTTTTCTTGCAATGTATGGGCTCATAGGAGATCCGCCATTGTACAGATCCCGGACAGCTTTAATAATCTCTGCAGCTGTAACGGGGTCTTTTAAAATATAACCCGATGCACCACATTTCAGTGCTTCAAATATTGTATCGTCATCATCATGAATGCTGCAAACCAGGAATTGAGTTTGTGAAATTTTATCTTTTAACCGCACTATAAGTTCTGTACCTCTCATGCCCGGTAAGCTTATGTCTGCTATTACAATATCAGGAGGGTTTTCTGTTAAACCCAGTAGCGCTTTTTCAGCGCTGCCAAAAGAGCCAGTCAATGCAAAATCATCCTGACCCTTTATAATAGCTTCCACCGCATTGCGGAACTGCTCATTGTCTTCTACTATTGATACTGTGATCATAAAGATTGTTGCAGTGGGATCTCAAATGTTAATGTAAAGCCTTCATGATTATTGATAAACATTTTCCCATTTAATTTTTGAATCCGCTGGTGCATATTTTTCATTCCGTTGCCGTCGTTTTTGATTTGTTCGCCGCCAATGCCATTGCCATTATCCGCAACTATTATAACCAGTTTTCCGTCACAGCTGATTTTAATATCCACTTTATCTGCGCCCGAATGTTTAATGATATTGTGAACAGCTTCTTTAACAACAAGAAAAATATTTCTTCTTGCTTCCCCACTGATCACTATGTCGGGGATTATTCCCGGTAGTCCAAAACCAAGCTGGCATGGATAATTTTCCAGCCAATGCCTTACTTGTTTTTGTATATAAGAAATAAGGTTGATCAATGCATCGTTCTCTGCATTCAGACTCCATATCACTTCTTTCATTTTGGAAGAAATATCACCAACCGACTGGTAAATTTTCTCTACTTCTCCGGAAATTTGCTCATCTTTTACCTTGCTTTTAGTCATTTCTGTCAGCAACCTAATACCGGAAAGCCCTGCACCGATATCATCATGCATTTCGGCAGAAATTCTTTGCCGCTCATATTGAACTGCCAATTGTTTTTCAAGCAGTACTCTTTGCTGGCGTAACTTATAACGATAAATAAAACGACCAGTTAAAAAAAGTAAAAATAAAACAACAGCAATAACCAATGCCTTGAACCACCATGTTTGCCACCAGGCTGGGCGAATGGTAAAATTATAGGTAAATGGTTTTGTCCAAATCT
The DNA here is from genome assembly GCA_031384415.1 of Bacteroidota bacterium. Classification (GTDB taxonomy): domain Bacteria; phylum Bacteroidota; class Bacteroidia; order Chitinophagales; family Chitinophagaceae; genus Ferruginibacter. The sequence continues at coordinate 25,888 of JANNAM010000060.1, read as the reverse complement.
GCGATTGGCCAATTGCCCTTACCTGGAACTGGTAATTGCCATGACTTAAGTTGCGGTAACCGGCCATCGTTTCTTCAGTTGGTTTACTCCACTTTTCATCAAGGCCTATAATGCGGTAGCTGTATTTTATTTTATCGGGCGCCGACCAGTCAATAGCAGAAAAATGAAAGCTGAGATGGTTGAGATCATAAGAAACAGATAATTTTTCCGGGCAGTTAGTAAATGGAATTACATCACTGCAGGTAATTTTTTTAGCGGCGCTGTCGGGAAGATTGCGAAAATCATAAAAGCGTTCATTAATTTCAATATAGTTAAGACTGAGTGAACGAATACTGTCCGGATGAAATCCTCTTTTTAAATCAAATGAAGGAACGCTCTTGCCGGTTCCCCACCAGATATGGTCATCCTTGTCAACACATACACTGTGCAAATTAAAATCGCTTGCTTTCAGGCCATCATGTGAAGCAAAGTTGTAAACCCAATAACCGATTTTCAGATTTTGTATGGTATCTTTTTTCGGTACAAACAACGTAAGCCCTTTATCTGTACCAACCCATAATTGCTTTGCAGAATCGCAGAAGACTGACCACACATTATTATTGGATAATCCCTGTTGCTCTGTATAGTAAGTGAAATTTTTACCGTCAAACATACATACGCCTGCGCCCGATGTACCCAACCATATATTTCCTTTATCATCTTCAGCAATGGACATAACGTTTTTACTGAATAAGCCTTCTTTCTCAGTATAGTCAATCAGATTTGTCCCGTCATATTTATATACTCCTGCACCTTCTGTACAAAACCAGATATTGCCTTTGCTATCTTCCAGCATAGAATAGATAATACTGCCTGGCAAACCATTATTGGTTGTACATAAAACAAAATCCTTTCCATCATATCGCACAATACTACCATCAGGTGTGCCAAACCAAATATTTTCCTTTTTATCTTCCAGCATATCATAAATTGATTGCATTGCCGGGTTTGTACCTAAAGAATAATTGGTGAAAATTTTTCCATCGTATTTAATAATGCCTGCACCAGTGGTACCAATCCATATATTGCCTTTTTTATCTTGTAATAATGATCGCTGGCCCCTCTCCAGAAATTGATCCTGTAGATTGTAATAACTAAATATCTTTTCCTTACCCCCCGAATTTTCAACATTTAATTTTCCAACATTTGCATTCTCAGTACCAAACCAAAGATTTCCTTTTTTATCTTTCAGGATTGGCCTTATCCTGTTATTATCCACCAAGTCTTCCGGAACCTGGTAATTAAAACTTGTAATATTTATTTTATTAACCCCACCACCTTCTGTTGCCAGCCAAAGATTTCCGCTTCTGTCTTTTGTCATCGCCCTCACTTTACTATTCGATAAGCCTTGTTCTTTGTTGTAGTGTGTAAAATACTTTCCATCATACTTATTGAGCCCGCCATCTGAAGTGCTGAACCAGATATTTCCATCCTTGTCTTCCAGCAATGACCAGATAAGATCATCAGAAAGCCCTTCTTTTTTTGTGAACCGGGTAAATTGCTTACCATCAAACATACTGACCCCTTCGCCAGATGAACTAAACCAGATATTACCGCTCTTATCTTCCAGTAATGTGGAAACAATGTAACCTGCTAACCCGTCTTTGGGAGTATAATAAGTAAAACTATTCCCATGAAATTTAACTGCACCATAATAAGTTCCCAACCACAGATCACCATTCTTATCCTCAACACATTTATACACAGCACCCGGGGGCAACCCTTCTTTCTCTGCATAATTTCTAAAATATTTTCCGTCATATTTTGTAAGCCCTTTAGCTGTGCCAAACCAGATATTACCTTTTCTGTCTTCAAGTATGGATAAAACTTCATTGCTGGGTAATCCTTCTTTCTCTGTGTACTGAGTAAAGTTTTTCCCGTCAAAACATGTTACTCCTCCAAGAGTTCCGATCCACAAATTATTATTCCTGTCCTCCATTATTGATCTGACGAAATTATCAGATAGTCCTTCCTTTGTCGAATAGGTTGTAATATTAATCCCGTCATATTTACTGATGCCCAATCCGTCCACACCAACCCAGATGTTCCCATTTTTTTCAGCATAAATAGCAGTGATATAAGAATAACCAAGGCCCTGCTCTACATCCAGGTACTGAATACTGGCAGTCGCATTATCCTTATAACGCATGGGTCCTGCTTTTACCGGATGCGGTTCACTGAACGGCATTTTTTTTCCTGTAACCGCTATGGGAACACCTGTAGGGACAATACCATAACTATTCCGCAAAACAAAAGATGGATCTCCTTCTCCCAGCTTTACTTTCTTCAGGCGGGTAGTATCAACCGGAAAAACAGGGAGTTTATCGGGTACAGGAGAAACATTGCCGGGGATGATTGTTTTAATTTCCTGAACGCCCTTGATAATTTTTGGCTGAAGAATTTCTTTGCCTATGATTTGGGAAAACAATGGTACAGTGACTCCCGTTTTAAATGTATCACCAGCTGCATTAACCAATGGCTTTATAGAATCACCGGTAAGCTGATTGATTGAATAACCTTCGTTCGTATTTAATGCAACGGTGAGAGGTGCAGCATAAAATTGTATATCTTCATTTGCCGGATGATCTGAGTTTTCGGTACAACCTATCACTAAGAGTACCAGGGAAAAATATTTGAGGTAATTGCTCATCTGCAGCAGTAACAGTTTTTTATTTTTAATGAGCAAATGATTTTGATCATTCTTATAGTAAGTTTTTGATAACCCCTGTTGTAAAATAGCAAAATTTTTAGAATGATTGCTAACTTTCAAATTTGAAACCGCATATTACCCAGCCAATAGTTCTATCTTTTATATCTTGCAGCAAATTCCTGTTTTGCAAGCAACAAAAAATTTCGTAAACCAACAATATTATGCGCTCATATTGGGTGGCAGCAGCGGCATGGGCTTGGCCACTGCAAAAAAATTAGCCGCCGAAGGAATGAATCTTATTATTGTTTACCGTGACCCCCGGATAATAGAAAAGCCTTTTTTAGAAACCATCGAAGCACTTAAGAAAACTTCGGGAGTTGAAATAAAAACTTTCAACAGCAATGCACTGCAGGCCGAAAACATTCAATCATTAATTACAGAAATAAAGGAATTACTCTCTGATAAATACAGTATCCGCCTGCTGCTTCATGCAGTATCAAGGGGCAATTTAAAATTACTTACCGGAGATAACCAGTTAAGCACCGAAGATTTTCAAATGACCATTCATGCAATGGGGATTAATATTTTTGAATGGGCAAATGAACTGCTGAAAAATAATTTGTTTGCCGCCGATGCAAGGGTGATTGCATTAACCAGCGAAGGCTCCTCTAAAAGCTGGCCGGGTTATGCAGCAGTGGGCGCCGCCAAATCGGCCTTGGAAAATATTTGCAGAAGTATGGCGGGCGAACTGGCACCGTTTGGAATAAGAACCAATATCATTCAGGCCGGTGTTACCGAAACACCTTCTTTTAAAATGATACCGGGCAACGAAAAAATTAAAGAAGAGACATTAAAACGCAATCCTTTTAACCGGCTCACCACAACAGATGATGTCGCCAACGCTGTCTATTTATTATGTACCGATGAAGCTGCATGGATCAACGGAGCAATACTGCATGTAGATGGTGGTGAACATTGTTGCTGAGTTATGAACTATGAACTATGAACTATGAACTTATTCTTGATTTGCTACCGCATCAAAAGCCTTTTAGGTTTGTTGATGAAATAAGTTTTGTGGATGAAAATAAAATTGAAGGCAATTATACATTTACAGAAGAAGAATTTTTTTACGGCGGTCATTTCCCCACCGAACCCATTACACCTGGCGTAATACTTACAGAATGTATGGCACAAATTGGTTTGGTATGTTTTGGAATTTATTTATTGCATCAGCAAGGAATTAAAATTGACGAAAACAAAACGCCTTTGTTCACTTCTTCCAATATACAGTTTTACAAAAAAGTTTTACCTGGTAGCAAAGTTTTTGTTACTGCAAAAAAAACAGTCTTTCGCCATGGCAAATTAAGATGCAATGTTTCCATGAAAGATGAAGCTAATCATCTAATTTGCGATGGAAACCTTTCGGGAATGTTTCTTTAAATCCTCACAATGAACAGAGTTGTAATTACAGGTTTAGGCGTGGTAGCACCAAACGGAGTTGGCGTAACAGATTTTTTAGCTGCTTTGCAGAAAGGTAAATCAGGAATTAGTTTTGTGCAGGAGATGAAAGACCTTGGGCTTGGTTGCAATGTTGCCGGCATTCCTCCATTTGACGATGCAATACTTACTAAATATTTACCCGAAAGCAAATTAAAAGGCCTGCAGAGCAGCAATATAAAATATGCTGTTGCCGCAGCAATGGAAGCATGGTTTGATGCAGGGCTTACCATTAATGAAACAACAACTGATTATGATACCGGCTGCATCATTGGCAGCGGCAGCCCCGATATTACCACTTTGCGATGGGGCATTAAGCTGGCAGATAAATTAGAATCCCGTAGGCTGGGCAGTGCTTTTGTAGAACAGATAATGGCCAGCGGCCCGTCTGCATACATTGGCGGCATGCTGGGACTGGGAAATGTTGTTACCGCCAATTCATCGGCATGCAGCACCGGCACCGAATCTATTTTAATGGCTTACAACAAAATTAAAACCGGTGATGCCGTAAGAATGGTTGCCGGAAGCTGCGACCCAAGCAGTGTGTACACCTGGGGTGCTTTTGATGCGATAAGAGTGATTACCAGGAAACACAATGACAATCCAACTGCCGCATCCCGGCCAATGAGCACTACTGCAAGCGGCTTTGTACCCGGCGGCGGCGCAGGCATTTTTATTTTAGAAGATTATGATACGGCAGTAAAACGTGGCGCAAAAATTTATGCCGAAATTTTAGGCGGCGCCATCAACAGCGGTGGCCAAAGAGAAGGCGGTACCATGACGGCGCCCAGCCCCAAAGGCGTTCAGTATTGTTTTGAAAAAGCAATTAAGAGCAGCGGCATCAGCACAAAAAATGTTGACCTTGTTTGCGGCCATCTTACCAGCACTTATGCCGATAAATTAGAAATACAAAACTGGAGCATTGCACTGCAACGTTCGGGCAAGGATTTTCCTTATGTCAATTCTTTAAAATCATTAATTGGTCATTGCCTTGCGGCGGTTGGCAGTATCGAATGTGTGGCTGCGGTGTTGCAAATGCACCACAATTTTATACACCCAAGTATTAATTGCGAAGATTTACATCCCGGCATTGCCGAAATTATTGACCCCGTATGTATTCCCATAAAAAAAATTGACCAGGAACTAAACCTTGTTATGAAAGCCAATTTTGGTTTTGGTGATGTAAACTCCTGCATTGTTTTTCAAAAAATACAATAAGGCTGATGCCCTGCCTGACCAGAAGATAAAATAGTATCTTGCACAAAATTAACTGAAGATGAATGAGGCTTTAATAAATGACTTTAAGCAACTGCTTGCGCCCTATGTAAAAGAAAAAGAATTATTGGAAAATATTACTGCCGAAACAAATCTTGGCGACGACCTTCATATCAACAGCAGCAATGTGGTAGATATTGTGCTGGATGCCGAAACGAAATACGATATTATTTTTGAAGACGAGGATTTTGAAAAACTGCACACCGTTGGCAGTTGCATTGCCGTTGTAGAAGAAAAACTGGCAAAAAAATAATCACTCTTTTTTTATTGCTTTATAAACCTGATGCTTGCTATTGCTGCCAGCGAAGTGTTTCCGTTTGCAAGCACAGTGGCTTTGGCAGCAGTAAGTTTTATAACTGGCTGCCGTGGATTAGTTTCGGGGTTTCCATATCCAAACACATCACCTTCTTCTGTGCCGGCATCATACACATACAAATTGATGGTGGTATCCTGAATCCATTTATTATTACCGTAAAGATTAAAACTGCTTAGGCCAACAAACCAATCAGGCGATGGTGCAATCATACTTTCGCAACTTACGTAAGAGAAGTTGCTGTTGCAGTAAATATTGCCGCTTGATGTGCCAACAGATGCAGGAGGCGGAATATAAAAAAGTGCTGTGGCTTTTTTTAATGCAGTAATAGAATCAATTTCTCTGAACATCTGGATAGGGTTTCCATCTTCTGCAATGTATTCAACGCCGGGGCTAGCCAGTGTTCCTTCTTTCCAGAAATATGTTTCTTTATTATGAACCATGCCGGTAAAATAAGTAAAATGAACACTGGGCGGCACAGTGAACTCGGGCGCTTTCCATTTGCCCGTTATTTCCATTTTATAAGTTGCTTCCGAGTATTGAGTTTCAACAGGACTTATAGTAGTGACTTCAGTTTTTTTGCAGGAAAAAAAAATGGCGGCAAGCACAACTGATGCAAGCAAAGTTTTTATTGTAGTAAATAATTGCGATTTCATATTTGATAACAAGATGTACGACAAAACTAAACAGGTAGATTTAGAAAAAATGTCGGGTAGCTTACAAAAATGGATTTTCCTGCTTCTCCTCTTGCACTGTTGTTACCGGGCCGTGGCCGCTGTACACTTTTGTTTGGCCAGGCAAAACAAAAAATCTTTCCCTGATACTTTTGAGTAAGGTTTCATGGCTGCCACCGGGCAAATCTGTTCGGCCAATGCTGCGGTTAAATAAAACATCGCCGCTGATAATGAAATGTTGCCCGGTGCAGTAAAAGCCAATGCTGCCCGGCGAATGGCCTGGTGCTAAAATTATTTTCAGTTCGTCCCCATCTAAATTTATTTTTTCGCCATCATTTAAAAAGAGGAGTTCGCCGGTGTAATTGTCAAAAGGCATATTCCACATAAGGCCGCTTGCGGGGGCAAGTTCCAGCATCTCTTTTTCTAAAGGATGAATTTGCAGGGTGAGGTTATATGTTTCGGCAATGAATTTGTTGCCAAAAACATGGTCGAGGTGGCAATGGGTATTGAGGAGCATAACCGGTTTCAGTCCGTTCTGTGTAATATAGTTTTTCAGCTCATCTTTTTCTTCGGGAAAATAACAGCCGGGGTCAATAATGATACAATGGTTAAACTCATTAAAGAGTAAATACGTATTTTCCTGTATGGGGCTGAAAACAAAGGATTTTATATTTAACACCTGCTTTTTATTTTGATGGTTACGATTTATGGGAAAACAACTAATTTTAAGCTACAAACAACGAATATGCAAAGTAAGATGAGTTTTTATTTAGTTAAGAATAAAATGTGGGAAATGCTAAATAGTAATTCTGCTGATGAAAGGATTGCGACGCAACGATGTTGCTATGAAAAACTAAAAGCTGGTATCAAAATTTTTTCTTTACTCTTGATTGGGTATTGCTTATTGCCGAACACTTCTTTGGCCCAGGTAAATGCTGTTGAGTTTGGTAAAAACCGGGTGCAGTATAAAAAATTCAAGTGGCAGTATTATCAAACAAAAAATTTCAACATTTACTTTAATCAAAACGGGCAGGAACTTGCCAAATACATTGCCCAGTCTGCCGAAAAAGAATTGCCTTCGATTGAGGCGGCCGCCGAATACAGCCTGCAGCGCAGGGCCAATATTGTTTTATACAACGAGTTTGCCGATATGCAACAAAGTAATATTGGCCTTGGCACCGACTGGCAAAATACTGGCAGTGTTACTAAACTGGTGAACAATAAAATGATTGTTTACTTTGATGCCGACCATGCAAAGCTTCGCAAACAAATAAGAGAAGGCATTGCCAGGATATTAACCGAGAATGTGTTGTTTGGCGACGACCTGGGCGAATTTGCAGGCAACCAGGCTTTGCTGGATTTGCCCAAATGGCTTACCGATGGCTACATTGCCTACCTTGGCGAAAACTGGAGCACCGAACTGGACGATGAATTAAAAAGCGAAATACTCAGCGGCAACTACAGCAAGTTTTACAATTTTGCTTTTGACAAACCTCTTATTGCCGGCCATGCCTTTTGGTATTATATTGAAGAACGTTACAAAAAAGAAAACGTTACTTATTTGCTGTACCTGGCAAGGGTGTATAAAAATTTGAACAAAGCCTGCATGCAGGTTTGCAAAAAAAAGTTTAAAGATGTGCTGGCCGATTTTATGGAGTATGAAGAAGACAAGTATTACAAAGACATCAGCCGCCGCAAAGCTTATCCTAAAGGAAATTATGTAGAGGGCTTTGACATCAGCAAGAGATTAGACTATTACCGATTTAATGTGAACCCTAATAAAAAAAGTAATTCCTACGTGGTTACCCAATACAGAAAAGGAATTGTGAGGGTAATACTGAATGATGATTTTGAAAACAAAACTTTATTGAAATATGGCATCCGCAGCTGGCAAAATGAAGTAAACCCCAATTACCCTTTGATGGCCTGGGACCCTAAGGGCACAAGAATTTGTATTATGTATTCTGAGGAAGGCAGGCTTAAATTTTTTGTTTATGATTTAGTAACCCGGATTAAGTTTCCCAAATTAGACCTTACTGATAAACTGGGGCAGGTGCAGGATATGAAATATATGCTTAACAGCAATACACTGTTGCTGAGCGCTGTTAAAAACGGCCACACCGATATTTTTACTTTTGACATTACCAAAGAAAAACTTACGCAAATAACAAATGATGTGTACGATGACCTGGATGCAGAGTATGTTTCTTTTCCCAACAAGCAGGGCATTTTATTTGCAAGCAACAGGCCCAATCCGCAGGCAAAAAGCGGCGACACTGTTTTACCCAGCAACAACCGTTATAATATTTTTCTTATCAGCAATTTTGAAACAAAACCCGAGCTGGCACAGATTACCCAGTTGTCTCATTTAAAATATGGCAATGCAAGATTTCCGATGCCGTACAACGAAAACCATTTCACTTTTGCCAGCGACGAAAACGGCGTAAACAACCGCTATGCAGGTTTTTTTACAACCAAAAAAGAAGGCTTAGATACTCTGGTAATAATTGGCGATGAAATTTTACGCAACCCATCTGCCAAAGATGTGGACAGTACATTAAGTGTGTTTAAGAAAACAGATGTTGATTCAATTGCGGTGGTTTCCATCACCAGCGATTCGGCATATACTTTTCCGCTAAGCAATTACCAAAGCTCTCTGGCCGAAACAAGAATAGCCGGCGATGACCGCCAGGTGAGTGAAGTTACAAGGCAAAGCGATGAAAAGATTTTGTATAAATTAAAAATTGATGAGCTTACACTTAGGCGCCGCAATGTAACTGCACAGCCAACAGAGTACATGAAAAAAATAATGCTGGAAGATAAAATTAAAAACAGCGAAAAAGATTTAAATACCCCCGTGGTTAACAAAACCGACAGCGCAAAAAAACAGAATGACTTTTTTCAGAATGAATTTGCCAACGAAAAAACCGACAGCAGCTTGATAGGAAAAGTTTTTTCGGCCGGGGAAGCTGAAACAAATAATATTTTAAAAACAATAAAATTATATCCTTACAAACCAAAGAAGTTTTCAGTAGATGACGGAAGCCTTGGTTTTAATAACACTGTTTTATTTAACCGCTACCAGCCTTATGCTAATGGATCGGGGCCCATTACGCTTAACTCAAGCACACCTTTCAGCGGCGCCACTCGTGTTAGTATATCAGACCTGATGGAAGACATAAAAGTTATTGGCGCATTTAAAATAAGTTCGGATTTGAAATACAACGAATGGCTGATGGGTTACCAGAATTTAAAAAGAAGGATTGACTGGGGATTTACTTATTACAGGAACCACCAGCAATATGACAACACTTCTACCTTTTACACCAATTTATATCAGGGAAATATTGCTTATCCTTTTGACAAAGCAAAAAGCATCAGGCTTACAACCGGCATCCGTTCCGATAAAATTGTAACTCCATCGCTGGATCCAACTACTTTAAAAACTGCAGATGTAAAAACACTTTACTCATTAACGCATCTTGAATTTGTGTATGACAATTCACTGAACCCTGCTCAGAATATCTGGAACGGTTTACGCTACAAAGTTTTTATTGACTGGAACCGCCAGGTAAACAAAGTAAAATTTGCCGACGGGCCAGTTACCTTCAATGCAGGTTTTGATGCCAGGTATTATTATCCCATCTTCCGCAATTTTATATGGGCAGGCCGTGCCGCCGGAGACTTTAGCTGGGGTAACCAAAAAATGATTTATTACTTAGGCGGCATGGATGGCTGGATGATGTTTGGCAACAATATTAAAAAAGACGGCAGCTACCGCTATTTCAATCCAAGCCCTGCACCCTCTGCCGACCAGGATTATGCTTTTCAAAGCGTGGCAGTAAACATGAGGGGCTTCATTCAAAACGTTGCCAACGGAAACAATGCCCTTGTATTAAACAGCGAATTCCGTTTGCCGGTGTTTACCACTTTATTCAGCAGGCCTATCAACAATGCTTTTCTCCGTAATTTTCAATTGACTCAGTTTATAGATTTGGGCACCGCATGGAATGGCAAGTACGATAAAATAGAACGGCCGCATGTTACTTATGGCACACCGCCTGTGCTGGTAAAAATTAAAGCCGGCGGTGTGGGGCCTTTTGCCGGTGGTTATGGTTTTGGTGCAAGGAGCACTTTGCTGGGTTATTTCTTAAAGTTTGATGCCGCATGGCAGATGAACGGAATTTTCAGGGGCAAGCCCGTGATGTATTTTTCGATGGGGCTGGATTTTTAACGGGGTCAGGACGGCTTCAGGCCGTCAGACCCCTGAATAAGATTTACAATGCATTTTGAAACTTCCAACTTATACCACATTTATAATCGTGGAAACAACAAACAGAAAATTTTCTTTGAAAGAAAAAATTACATTTATTTCTTAAATAAGGTTCAAAAATATATTTTTCCCTGTTGTGATATCCTGAGTTGGAGCTTAATACCAAATCATTTTCATTTTTTAATACATGCCAGCAATGAAACAGTGAAACTGGTAAAAGAAACTCCTATAAAAATCAATGCACTTACTGAAGGATTCCGGCTGCTGCTAAGCAGTTACAGCCAGGGCATTAATATCCAGGAAAAGCGGACTGGAAATTTGTTTCAGCAAAAAACAAAATCAAAATGTATTACCGAAGGTTCGGATAATTATGGCTACACAGCTTTCCGGTACATTCATCAAAATAGTTTCAATGCAAAATTAGTTTCAAAACTGGAAGATTGGGAGTTCAGTTCTTTCTTAGATTATGCCGGATTAAGAAACGGGAGGTTATGTAATAAAGAACTTGCCGTTTCCTTACTTGGCATTAACATGGAAACTTTTTTAAAAGACAGTTATAATGAATTGCCCGAAAATATTGTTCAAAAGATATTTTAATTTGAGAGCCTGAATTAATATTGACATCCATAAATTTTAAGGTGTCTGACGACTTGAAGCCGTCCTGACACCAAGAGAGCCGGGCAATTTCTTTACCGATAAGTACAACAGGTAAAATAAAGCAGTAAGTATAAAAGTAATACCCCAGGTTTTTGCATGCTCCCACGGAAAAATAAAACGCTCTGCCACAGTAACAATTAAATCAAAAGGATTGCGGATAATATCCCAGCTGTTCCAGCGCAGGAACCGGCCAAGGTAAACACCAAAAGAACCAAGGAATAAAACAGCAACAATAATTTTCCCTGTATTTCTTCTGCCAAAATGATACGCCAAAAATTCTTCCAGCCTGAACAAGGAAACAAAAGCCATCATCAATCCCACAACAGAGGAAGAAAAAAGCAATACCGCATCATACCATTTCGGAACATTGCTTTCATCTTCCAGGTGAATTAAATCGGTAACAATGTAAAGGGCATTGGGAAAAAAAAGAAGCCAGCCAAAGAAAACCAGCGCCTGTTTCCATTTACGGGCAGAAACTATTTTTTTAAATAAACCACTGATACCAAAAGGTATCCATGCAAGGAAAATATTCCAGCTCATAAAAATATAATTGAATTTGCCGGAGTAAAAAATTCTAACGCAAATCAGCAAACCAATAAAGGCAAAAAAAGCCAGCAGTATTTTGTGAAACGATAAATCAGTTTTCATTTATAACGATTTTATAAAGACTAAAATTTTAGGAAGAAAAATAACAGCACCGATAAGAAAACTTATAACAGCAGCTACCAATACAGCGCCAGCCGAAATGTCTTTTACCGATTTAATTCCCGGATGAATTTCTTTATGAACAACATCACACAATTTTTCAATAGCGGTATTCAGCATTTCTGTTATTAAAACAACAGCAATACAAATTGCCACTGCTATCCATTCCATTACCGAAATATGAAAATTGATTGCCAGCAAAATGGCAACAGCAGCAAAAAACAAATGGATTTTAAAATTAGTTTGTGTGCTAAAACAAACTTTTAATCCATTCCATGCAAATGCAAATGACTTTAAAATTTTCATAACTTTTATTTGTAGTTAACTTGTTTTTTCGGCCACCCACTTCCACCAAAATGCAGTGCAGGTAGCAAATACAAAAATTTCATACAGCTCATCTGTTACCGAATGGGCACTTCTGTCTGCCGCAATTACCACCGGCACCATAAAAGCAACCGCCAGCAATGTTACAATAAATCCAATTGGATGAATTGGAATATAAATCCATCCCTGCTTTTTAAACCACAGCTGTTTCATAAAAATAGTTGTTAGTGTGATAAATTATTTCAGTTGCATTTTATTCCGCAAATCCTTCACAGGAACCGGCAGCAATTCAAACCATTTCCAGCATTCTATTGGCATATATTTGCTCCCCCTGCTGAAAGCTTTTCTGAAACTACTCCAATACTCAGGCATGGTAAACAAACCGTACAAAACCGTGGCCGCCACCGGAAAAGAAAGATGCCCGTTGCCCAGCATAAAACACTGCAGGCAAACTTCTCCTTCATCGGTTGTTTCATACTCCAGCAAAATATGTTTTATATCATGCTTGGCATAGTAAGGCAGTAAGTGCAAATCTTTTGCTTCCAGGAAATTCAGCAAATCTTTTCCCAATGTATCATCCGGGAATTGCTGTAAGTCCCCGGCTGTGTATGGAAATTGAACCGGCTTGCGGATGAGTTTTAAAATTGGCAAAGCCATTTTATGTGTTAAAAACACCAGCACTGCCGAACGGATCATTTTTATGAAAGCGTATATTTTCATGAAGCATTATTTTTGCTGTCAATTCCATACCAGTCAATTTTACGGCTCAGGTACATGGCTGCTGCCAGTAGAACGAAAAGACCAATACTGCCAAACAATAAAGCATTGTCCTTCATTTGAATCAGTACATAAATAAACAGGTAAAGCACCGAAAGCAGTGAAGCAAAAATTAAAACCATTTTTGTTTTCTTAAAAATACTTTGTGTGTACCAGCTTAATAATAATACTGTGGCAGCAGAAGCTGTTAAATAAGCCAACGGAAATTGGATATATTCAGAAATAGAAAGCAGCAGAGTATAAAACAATACCAGCGCCATGCCTATAAGAATGTATTGCAGCGGATGCACTGGCCGGCGCTGAAAAATTTCAGTAAAGAAATAAGCAAAAAAAGTAAGCGCAATAATTAAGATGGCATACTTAAGCGAACGCATGGTTTGTGCATATGCATCAAAAGGAGAAAGCAGTATTACGCCAAAACTGCTTTCGCTGACTGCAGCTGTTGTGTTGTTTGTAAATACTTTTGGAAAATCTCTGTTGAATTGTGAAACCATCCAGTCTGCTTCAAAACCTTTTGCTGTGATTCTTTCTGTATCAGGTAAATATTTTCCGTCAAATGCCGGATTTGTCCACGAAGATGAAAAATGAACAGTACTGTTACTGCCAAGCGGAGTGCAGTACAATTTTTCCGAGCCCTGTAAAATAAGTTCGACAGAAAAACTGCTTTCCTTTTCCTGAAAAGAAGAATCAAGTAATACCGGCACAGAAATACCTTGTTGTGCAACACGGTTGTCGGGCAAGCCGGGCTGCATCGTCAAAGCCTGTTCATTCCATTTAACAGTTTGTTGTTTTAATCCTTTAAGGTCTGTAATGCCAATGCAAAGTTTTGCTTCATTCCATTTTACAAAAGCAGGGGTTACACCACTGGCTGAAAGAGTATTATTTAAAAATTTCCCTTTAAGCAATAATGGCTTTGCAGTAAACACCGGTACTTTATAAATGCTGCGGTATCTTATCTCTGGTTCGATGTTTCCGGTAATAGCCAATTGTTCGGGAAGCAGGTAAATGAATTTTCTTTCAGGCGAATTAGTGGAGTTAAATTCTGTATAGGGTATAATTAAAAACGGGCCGGTTACTGTTTGTGCTGCCGACCATTTATTGCTTATTTCTTTTGTTACTTCCTGCTTTCTTTCCCTTCTTTCATTTACAAGATAAGTGATAATAAAAGTTGGAATAAGCAGCGCAAGAACCAGGAAGGCAATAAAGAATGATTTAAACACCAATTTGTTTTTTTGCCAAAAGCTGAGGGAGGGTTGAATGTCCATTTTATTAATTTTTATTCATTTTAAAAGTACTTTGTGTTTCAAAGTAAAAATATAAAAAAATTTATTTTATACTGCCAATCATTTTTTCCAATGCTGTTAAATGTGTCTTAAAAGCTTTTTCACCGGCTTTGGTAACAGCATAAGTGGTGTTGGTTTTCTTTCCAATAAAACCCTTCTTCACAATTACGTATTCATTTTCTTCCAGCGTTTTTAAATGGCTTGCAAGGTTGCCATCAGTAATATTCAGCAGTTCCTTCAGTTCATTAAAATTGATTTCCGCATTCACCATCAGGGCACTCATAATACCCAGGCGTATGCGGCTGTCAAAAATTTTATTCAGGTTTTCTATTAAATTACTTGCCAATTTATTTTTTGTTTATCCTTTCGTATTTATACCACATTACTATGCCGTAAATTATATGCAGCACACCGAAGCCAACTGCCCAGAAATAAAGCCCGTATCCTACAAACCAGCAATTAATTATTCCCACTAAAAGCTGGCAGTAGCCCAAATACCTTACTTCGCCCAATGTATATTTACTTGCATTCACCAGCGCAAGACTATAAAAAATTAAACAGCCCGGTGCAATCAAACCGTAATTACCAAACTCCATCATCTTAAATAAAAAAATGCCGCCCACAATCATTGGTACCGAAACATTAATCAGCAATCGCTTTGCTGTGGAGCCCCACAATGGTATCCCGTTTTTTTTGCTTCGCAGATAAGTAAACAAAAAAGCAAAGAACAGCGCCGCTAAAAAAGTAAAAATGGCAACCCGGAACAAACGGTGGCTCATGAAATCACTCAGCGTTGTAGCATTTATCGTTTGGCTCACAAGCTCCCTGTAAGTAGAAGGCCCTTCATTTTCCGCAATAATATTATTGGCAAACCACGCCCCCGCTAATGCACACACACCGGCAGCAATACCACTTAAGCCACTGAGGCTGATGAAACGACTGCTGCGTTCCATCATTTTTTTAATATGCTGCAGGTCCTGCAGGGATTGATTTTCTGTTTGCATAAAAGCACTTTGAAATACAAAGTAAATACTTATTTGCATAAATGCAAATAATTTTTGGTTCTAAGCAACAAAACAATATTCAACTTTAGTGGCGTCGCACTCTTGTACGGCATATCTTTATTGAGCAATAAACCGAACAGTCTTTTTATCACCAACGCTTGCAAAATAAATGAAACTACTCTTTTCAATTCTAACATTTCTAATCTCATTTTGCATTTCCCAGGCTCAAACAAAAATAAACCCCGCCACCATTGATATTGTACGTGACAGCTTTGGTGTACCGCACATTTTTGCAAAAACCGATGCCGAAGTTTCTTATGGCCTTGCCTGGGCCGAAGCAGAAGACGATTTTAAAAGCATGCAGGAAATGATATTGCCCGTGAAAGGATTGATGGGAAAAGTGCAGGGTAAAAAAGGAGCCGCCGGTGATTATGCCTTTGCGCTTTTTCGCTGCATAGAAATAACAGAAGAAAAATGGAATACCCTTTCGCCGGAATTTATAAAGCTGATTACAGGTTATGTGCAGGCATTGAATGACTATGCAAAAAAACACCCCGAAGAAGTATTGAACAAAAAGATATTTCCAGTTACTTTAAAAGAATACATTGCTTCTTCAGTATTTGCACTTACCATATTCAATGGTGCCGACGGTGCCCTGCTGCGTATTTATAATAACAAAGAATGGGAAGCACCGGAGCTGAATAAAAAAGGCAGCAACTCAGCCGCAGTACTTTCTTCTAAAACAACCAGCGGCGAATCTTTTCTTTTAATCAATGCTCACCAGCCCAATACTGGTTCGCAAGCTTTTTACGAAGCACATATTTGCAGCGAAGAAGGATTGAATGTGCTGGGTGGTTTGCTGGCTGGTGGCCCCTGCATTTTGCATGGTGTTAATGAAAATTTAGGCTGGGCACATACGGTAAATTTTTGCGACAGGCTGGATGAATACCAACTGGAAATGAATCCTGACAATTCATTGCAATACAAATTTGACGGGCAGTGGGTTGACCTGGAAGTGAAAACTATCAAACTAAAAATAAAAGGAATCCCCATTCACATAAAACGAAAACTATACTGGAGTAAATACGGCGCTACCATGAAAAACAAACAAGGTTTTTTCTCCATCCGCCTTGGTGCCAACATGAGGATTGGTGTATTGCAGCAATGGTACGAAATGAACAGGGCAAAAAACTTTACGGAGTTTTATACCGCATTAAGCAAACAGCAACTGAGCATGTTCAATATCATGTATGCAGATAAGCATGATACCATTTTTTACATCAACAATGCCCTGATGCCGGTAAGAGACGCAACGTTAAAAAATAACTGGAAAAGAACGCTGCCTGGCAATACAAGCAAAACATTGTGGACACAATTCAGAACAATTAAAGAACTGCCGCAGTATATCAACCCCAAAAGTGGTTTCCTGTTTAATACAAATCATTCTTCATTTCTGGCAACTGCGGCTTCAGATAATTTAAAAGCCACCGACTTTGCAAAAGCCGATGGCTGGGAGCAATATCATCTTAACAGGAGTGTGCGTTTTCTTGAACTGTTTCCGCAGCATGAAAAAATTACCTACGAGAAATTCAAACAGATAAAATTTGACAAACAACTGCCTGCACAAATACAGTATACTTACAAAATGGATAGCATGTTATTACTGAAGGAAACTGATTATCCTGAATTTGCTTCTTTGATTACAACATTTAAAAACTGGGACAAACGTGGCGATGCAGACAATAAAGGCGCTGCTATTTTTTTACTTACCTACTTACATCTTTCTAAAACTTTACAAGGCCGGGCACCGGGGCAAATTACAAGAGCTGAAGCTGTTGAAACATTCAGCTATGTAAAAAATTACATGCAAGGCAATTTTGGAAGAACTGATATTACATTAGGCGACCTGCAAAAATTAGTACGGGGCGATAAAGAATGGCCATTGGGAGGTTTTCCCGATTTACTTTCCCCACAATGGACAGTGCCGTATAAAAATGGTAAATTAAAATCTATTGGTGGCGATGGACTAATTATGTTTGTCCGTTTTCCTAAAGACGGCTTGCCACAAATAGAATCGGTTAATATGTACGGCGCAAGTGCCAAACCCGGCAATAAACATTTTGATGACCAGATGGAAATGTATTTAAAACAGCAAACAAAAAAAATGACACTTGATAAAGCAGAAGTTTATAAACATGCAGAGAGTATTTATCATCCGGAGTAGCGCTGGTGTCAGGACGGCTTCAGGCCGTCAGACACCTAAGTGTTTTTTAGGGGTCGTGATGGTTTAGAACCGTCTGACGTCTAAACATTTTTTACTGCCTCCATTATTTTTTTACATGCCGCTCTTATTTCATTTTCGCTAATTGTCAGTGGCGGTACAATCCGCAAGCAATTAGATGCAAACAAAAACCAGTCGGTAAAAATGCCCTCTTCAATTAGTTTATCAATGATTGCCTTATTGGTTTCAAAGTTTTCAAATTCAATGGCAATCATTAATCCGCAGCTACCAACTCTGAGGCGTCGTGACGGCTTGAAGCCGTCTGACCCATTTGTCAATAAAGAAACAAACAGTTTTTCTTTTTCAAAAACTCCTGCGATCAATTTTTCATCCAGCAACACATTAAAAGCAGCAAGCCCTGCGGCACAACAAACCGGGTGGCCGCCAAATGTATTGATATGCCCCAGCACCGGATTATTAGTGAGCGAATCCATTAGTTTTTTATCTGCCACAAAAGCACCGAGTGGCATGCCACCACCCAATGCTTTGCCCAGCAATAAAATATCGGGCACAATGTCAAACTGTTCAAAAGCCCAGAGTGTTCCGTTGCGGCCAAAGCCACATTGTATTTCATCCAGCACCAGCAATGTTCCGGTTGCATCACATTTTTTTCTCAATGCTTTCAGCCAGTTATTTTCCGGAACAATAACTCCGGCTTCGGCCTGTATGGTTTCGGCAATTACACAGGCGGTACGTTCAGTAATGAGTTCTATATCTTCAAACGAATTAAAATTGAGCTGTAAAATATCAGGCAATAGCGGACGGAATGCATTGCGCCAATACTCATCTCCCATAATGCTTAATGCGCCCTGTGTACTTCCATGATAAGAATTTTTAAACGATACTATTTGCGTTCGGTTGGTAAACCGTTTGGCAAGTTTCATTGCTCCTTCAGTTGCTTCGGTGCCGCTGGCAGTAAAAAAAACTGCATTGAGAGAAGCTGGCAAATTATCGGTGAGCAGTTTTGCATATTGCACTTGTGGGCTTTGTACCAGTTCGCCATATACCATGATGTGCAAATAATTATCTAATTGCTTTTTGATGGCGTCAATAACTTTGGGATGGCGGTGACCCACATTGCAAACACTGATGCCGCCAATTAAATCAATGTATTCTTTTCCATCGGCATCATATAGTTTGCAGCCTTCGGCTTTTACAATTTCTAAAGCTAATGGTGCCGCCGAAGTTTGGCCTATATTGTTTAAAAATATTTCCCTGTTTGTCATTGCTTCAAAGTTCGTAAAGATTAAGTGAATTATAAATGATTGGCTAAATTGCAAATGATAAAAATATTTGTTGAAGCCGGGTTGCTGCACAATGGTATATGGTACAAGTGAGTGACACAACGATGATGACCATGGCTTCAATTGTCCGCAACAAAAAATACAACCATGAGCAATCAAGAGAAAACAGAAATGGTGAATAACTCCCCTTTAGGGGATGGGGGCAAGCCAGTAATACTTCCGGTAAATAATGTGTTGCCAGTCTTTGGCAAAAACTGTTTTATTGCTCCCAATGCCACCATTATTGGCGAAGTAATCATGGGCGACAACTGCAGCGTATGGTTTAATGCAGTGCTTCGTGGTGATGTTAATTTTATCAGGCTTGGCAATAAAGTAAATGTGCAGGATGGTGCGGTTTTGCACTGTACTTACAAAAAATGCGGCACCACGGTTGGAAATAATGTCAGCATCGGGCACAATGCAATTGTGCATGGATGCGTTATAGAGGATAACGTGTTGGTTGGCATGGGTGCAATTGTGATGGACAATGCCCATATTGGAAGCAACAGCATCATCGCCGCAGGCGCAGTAGTTCTTGAAAATACGATTGTGGAGCCCGGAAGTATTTATGCCGGCATACCGGCAAAAAAAGTAAAAGACATAAGCCAGGAAATGATAAGCGGGGAAATAAACCGGATTGCAGATAACTATGTGATGTACAGCAGTTGGTTTGCACCCTCCGCCCTCCCGAAATAATCGGGACAGGCCTAAAGGGGGAACTGATTATGGAGAAGATTAATGCGGAAATAGATATTTTATTTTTTGGGAACAAGCATTTGTTCCATGATGGAAGTTCATTGGCGACGCTCCGTTCAACTAAGAATTAAGGTTTAACTTTTTTTGATGCGGAGAAAAATTTATCTTTAAAAAATGAAAAAAGTAATAGTTGGCTTATTTGCGGTTACTATATTAACAAGCGGTTGCTTTATAAGCCGTATTTTTCAAAAAAAAGATAGATATGGCTGCCCAAGTGATGGAAGAAATGTGGGTGCCGAAAAAATACTGTCAGGCGAAAAAGTGAAGAAATCGAAATACAGGGGCGGCAAAAAAAGTTATAGTGAGTAAGCAATACGAATTCTGATACCTTAGAAAACAAATAAAACCCAGATACCTATGTCCTATCATTTAAAAACCGATAACGGCGGCACCGAAGCTGTTATTGATGACAATTGCGGCATTTCAAAATTTTATGCCATTGCCTCCACACTTGCAGATGACCTGAAGGTAAAATTCCTTAACCAAATTGATGATGCAGATACTTTGGACTGGGACTTTCAGTACAAAGAAAATTTTTTGACACTGCATTACAGCATCTTTAATGGCGTAAGTATTTTGCCCCAGCACCTAAAAAGTGCAAAGAAGCAGAACGTTGCGGTGCTTGAAGTAGCACATTTTTTAGAACAAAGAGCGTACTAATATTTTAGATTTTTGATTTGCGATTTCAGATTTATATAAAACTGAATAGTTTTAGAAATTCGAATAGTTTTCAAATCGGCAATCTGAAATTTCTTCAGTATTTCTTCTCATCTATGCTTTCCAGGATGTTACAATAACTGATGTAACGTTCGGGGGAGATTTTTTTTTGCACTACCGCTTCCTTTACCGCACAGCCGGGTTCATTTATATGCATGCAGTTGTTAAACTGGCAATCGTTAATCAAAGCCCTCATTTCGGGATAATAATGTGAGAGTTCCTGTTTGGGAATATCTACCAGTCCGAGTTCTCTAATGCCAGGTGTGTCAATAATTTTTCCGCCGAAAGCAACGTCGTACATTTCGGCAAAAGTGGTTGTATGCAATCCTTTGCCGCTCCAGCCGCTTACATCCTGGGTTTTTAAATTCATCTCCGGAAAAATTTTATTGAGGAAAGATGATTTGCCAACGCCACTATGGCCGCTTAGCAGGGTAACCTTATCTTTCAGCAATTGCTTCACCTCCTCTACCCCATCGTTGTTTTCTACACTTATTTTTTTTACACTGTAGCCAATGGTTTCATAGATGGTTTTTAGCTCTTCAAATTTTTGTTCTTCTTTCTTTTTATATAAATCGGCTTTGTTAAAAACAATAATTGCCGGTATGTGAAAAGATTCGGATGAGATTAAAAACCTGTCAATAAAACCCTGCGATGTTTTGGGATCTTTTAATGTAGCAAACAACAATGACTGGTCAAGATTGGAAGCTATGATGTGATGCTGGTGTTTATTGGCCGGCGATTGACGGGTGATATAGTTTTTTCTTTTGCCAATAGAAGTTATTGTTGCGGTAGATTCCAATTCGTTCTCCATTTCAATTTCCACTTCATCGCCAACAGCAATAGGATTAGTACTGGTAAGGCCATCTATTTTAAAAACGCCTTTAAGGCGGGCATTAAAAGTTTTAAAGTGTCGTGACGGTTCTAAACCGACTGACACTTTTACGGTGTACCAACTGCCGGTTGATTTATAAACGGTTGCTTTCATTAAGCCACGAATTTCACTAATTAAAACGAATTACACTAATTAAGGAAATTTTTTAAATACCGTAAACTTTAGCAACAGTTCAAGAAAGAGTAATGCCAAAGCAGCTATTACAAAAGGAAAGAATTTTTCAGTAAACCTTGTAATGGAAGATATTTCTACTTTTGATTTTTCCAGCTTATCTATTTCATCATAAATTTTTGAAAGCCCTGCATTGTCTTTCGCCCTGAAATATTGCCCGCCGGTTTCACTGGCAATTTCGGTGAGCAGCTTTTCATCAATGGTAACTTTTGCATCCTGGTAAACAATTTCGCCGGTGGGCAACTGCACCGGTTGCTTTGCATAACCTTCGGTACCCACACCAATGGTGTAAACTTTTACTGCAAAAGCTTTTGCAATTTCCTTGGCCGTTTTTGGGTCAATCAACCCACCATTATTTTCTCCATCGGTTAATAAGATTATCACTTTACTTTTTGCCTTACTTGTTCTCAGCCTGTCCACGCTTGTACCAAGTCCGCTGCCGATAGCGGTTCCATCTTCCAGTAAACCATTGCGGATATTTTCAATAGCAGATAACAATACGGCATGGTCAGTAGTAAGCGGACATTGAGTAAAACTTTCACCGGCAAAAATCACCACACCAATCCTGTCTGTTTGCCGTTTGTTTACAAAATTAGTGGCAACATTTTTTGCAGCTTCCAGCCTGTTTGGCTGAAAATCCTGCGCCGTCATACTGCCGCTTACATCAATACACAAAACAATATCCACGCCTTCGCCTTCGGCCTGCTGCAGTTCGTTTTTTGTTTGCGGCCTCGCCAGTGCAACAATGAAACAGGCAATTGCAACCAGCCGCAATACAAAAGGCAAATGCCTGAAAAAAGTTTTCCAGGATGATAAATTTTTTGCTGAGGTATCAGAAATAATAATTGCACCCTGCTGTTTGTTATACCTGAGCAAATACCACACAATAAGAAGGGGCAGCAAAGCAAATGCTGCAAAAAAACAGGGTTGGGAAAAACTTATATCGTTGAAATAGTCAAATAACAAAATGCTTAATTGTTGGTTTGTTTAATTGATTCTATAAAACTGATGGCGTCTTTTATTGTATTGAAACAGCCTTCACTTTCAATTGATGATGGCAGGTATTTTGCAAATTTTACTGCATCGCCGGTTCTTAATGATGAAGCAATGCTGGCAACGTTTTCTTTTGAAAAACCATTTTCCGATAAATGAATCAATACATCGTAAGTTGTTTTATTCATCAGGTTTTTATCCTGCCTGCGGCTGATATATCTTTTAAATATGGTTGAAAGGCTGCTATGATATTGTTTTACATCGCCGGCATCCTGCAGGTTAAGAGTTGTTAGTTTATGTAACGACTGCATCGCTTCATCATAAGGAGAAAGTTTAGAATCAAATTCTGCGGCTGGTTTTTTCTTCCTGATTGTAAAATAGCGGAAGAGTAAATAAACAATCAGCAACAACAAAAGAACTCCACCAGCAACATAATACCAGAAATAATCCTGCACTGTTACTTCCATTATAGGTTTTATATCCCTAAGCTGATTGGTACTGTCCGGCGGGGAATAAGTAACATTGATGGGAAGTGAATCTATATAAATATTCAGCGTAGTATCATCCACCACAGGGTCAAAATTTATAGGGAGTGAGGGAGTAAACCATCTGCCACTGTCGAAACTTGTAAAAGTTATTGTTTGCTGAACAGTAGTTATGCCTTTATCTGAAACAGTATCCGGTTTGCTCTTATCAACTACTTCAAAATGTGCAATTGAATCAGGAAAATTCAGCCAGTGAAGATGATAATTTGCAGGAGTATAAGTTGCAACTATCCTCAAATTAAACTGCTCACCAATCAAAATGCTGTTCTTTTCAACAGAAGTTTTTACAGAAGGAGATTGCGAAAATGAAGAGCAACAAAAAAGTATGAACCCAATAAATAATAATAACTGATATGTCCTTGCTTTAGTATTCATTCCAATGCTGAATTCCCCGTTTAATTTCTTTTGATAAAAAACTGCTGTAATATTTTTACATAATCTTCATCCGTTCTTACATGCAACAATTCTGCTCCTGCCTTCCTGAAATAGGTTTTACAAATTTCGCTCTGCTGTAAAAAATGCTGCTGGTAATTATAACGTACCATTGCATTGCTGCTGTCAATCCATTGTTGCTTTCCGGTTTCTGCATCCTGCAACTGAAGCATTCCTGCTTCGGGCAATTGCATATCCATTTTATCATACACCCTTATGCCAATAACATCATGTTTATTTCCGATTACTTTTAAATCATTATCGTACCCTGTATCTAAAAAATCACTTAGTAAAAAAGCAATACTTTTTTGTTTTACCGAATGACTGAAAAATTTTATTGCTTCATCCAGGTTTGTACCTTTTTGTTTTGGCTCCACAGTTAATAGTTCTCTTACAATATACAAAGCATGCTGTCTGCCTTTTTTGGGTGCAATGTATTTGTCTAATTTATCACTAAAAAAAATTACGCCTACTTTATCATTGTTGTTAACAGCGCTGAAAGTAAGTACCGCTGCCATTTCTGTGATCAACTCCCGCTTTTGCCTTGTAACAGTACCAAACAAATTACTGGCACTTGTATCTATCAGCAACATCACTGTCAGCTCCCTTTCTTCTTCAAACACTTTTGTAAACGGGTGGCCGAACCTTGCACTGACATTCCAGTCAATAAACCTTACATCATCGCCGGCATAATATTCCCTCACTTCTCTAAAACTCATTCCTTTTCCTTTAAAAGCAGAATGATACTCTCCCGTAAATAAATGCGTAGTAATTTTTTTACTTTTAATTTCAAGCTCCCGTACTTTTCGCAATATTTCTTCTGTCGTTAACATTTTTTTGAATGCTGATTTTTATAATACTGAAGATTTACGCAGATAAAATCATAACAAATCTTAATCATCATGATAATCTGCGTTCCTCATTTACGGAACATTCACCACCCTCAAAATTTCATTTATTATCTGCTCCACATTCACACTCTCGGCCTCAGCTTCGTATGTTAAGCCAATACGATGGCGCAATACATCTTTACAAATACTTCTTACATCTTCGGGAATTACATAGCCACGTTTATTTAAAAATGCATAAGCTTTTGCAGCCAATGCAAGATTAATACTTGCCCTTGGGCTTCCGCCAAAACCAATCAATGGTTTCAGCTTTGCCAGATTATATTTATCCGGGTAACGGGTGGCAAAAACAATATCTAAAATGTATTGCTCCACCTTTTCATCCATATAAACCTGGCGCACCAATTCCCTTGCAGTCAAAATTTCACTTGACGATGCAACTGGATTGATTGGAGCAAAACTCATCTGCAATGTATTCTGCCGGATGATCAATTGCTCTTCAGCTTTTGAAGGATAATCAACTACTACTTTCAGCATAAACCTGTCCACCTGTGCTTCGGGCAACGGATATGTTCCTTCCTGTTCAATGGGGTTTTGCGTAGCAAGCACCAAAAAAGGTTCGTCCAGCTTATAAGTCGTATCACCAATTGTTACCTGCCTTTCCTGCATTGCTTCCAGCAAAGCGCTTTGCACTTTTGCCGGTGCCCTGTTAATTTCATCAGCCAAAATAAAATTGGAAAAGATAGGACCCTTCTTCACCATAAATTCATTCTTTGCCTGGTTGTAAATCATGGTGCCCACCACATCGGCCGGCAGCAAGTCAGGTGTAAACTGTATGCGGCTGAAATTCGCCTTCACAGTTTGCGCCAGCGATTTAATAGCCAATGTTTTTGCCAGCCCCGGCACACCTTCCAGCAATACATGGCCATTACTGAGCAAGCCAATCAACAGTCGTTCAATCATGCCCTGCTGGCCCACAATCACTTTCCCCAGTTCATCATTAATTCTTGTAACAAAACTGCTCGCATGCCCGATTTTTTCATTCAATAAGCGGATGTCTTCGGAAGTTTGAATCATATACTAATTTGTAGTTTAATTTTTTGTACCCGGCATTTATTCTTTACTCAACTTCATCGGCAAATGTAATTTTGTTATTATTTAGTTTTTAATAAAAACTAAATAATAACCACTCTTGTACTATATTTCTTTATTCAGCCCTTCCAACGAATCTTTTAATCCAATAAATCTTCCCAAATCCCCGTTCAGACAATGAAGCCTGCAAATTACGAACTAAGCATGAACAAATATTTTGCCGCAATGACAAGCGGAAAAATTCTTTGTAAAAAAACCATCTATCTTTATCAAAAATAAAAACAATGGTAAACCAGGAGTTAATTACAACAGCCAACAATTTAGAAGGCTACCGCATTACCAAGCAATTGGGAGTGGTACGTGGCATTACAGTACGCAGCAGGAGTTTGCTCGGCAATATTGGCGGC
>JANNAM010000028.1:0-10080 GCA_031384415.1 Bacteroidota bacterium | reverse complement strand
TACAGCCGCTTGTTGCGTGCCTGCTTGTAATTTATTTCGGCTTCGTTTAAAAGATTAAGTGAAGCAATCAGCCAGCCGCTGTTAATCTGGCCGGCGGCCTGCAAATATTTTTGTTTAAAATAATCCGCAACTTCCAGCAGTATGGCAGCTTTTGCATCTTTACTTACCAGCAGGTTGCGAATGAATTCTGTAAAACCTTCCAGCACCGTATCGCCTTCAAAACCCTTGCGGTTAATTTCGTCATATAGCAGCAATGCATCGCTCAGGTTTTGCTGCTGCATAAAATCGAGTAGCTTAAAATAATAATCTTCATCCAATATATTCAGGTGCTCCAAAGTATTCTGGTAAGTAAGTTCGCCATTGGTAAAACTTACAATCTTATCCAGAATACTCAGCGAATCCCTCATGCAGCCTTCGCTTTTTTGGGCAATGATGTGCAAGGCTGCTTTTTCTGCTTTTATCTCTTCTTTGTCGCAAATTTCCTGCAGGTGAATTACCGTATCATTGTTGGTGATTCTTTTAAAATCAAAAATCTGGCAGCGGCTTAATATAGTGGGGATGATTTTATGCTTCTCTGTTGTTGCCAGAATAAAAATGGCAAAGGGTGGTGGCTCTTCAAGCGTTTTTAAAAAAGCATTGAATGCCGATGAACTAAGCATGTGAACCTCATCCACAATATACACTTTGTATTTGCCTGCCTGTGGTGCAAAACGAACCTGCTCCACCAGGGTTCTTATATCATCTACCGAGTTATTGCTGGCAGCATCCAGTTCATGAATGTTTAAAGAGGTGCCGGCATCAAACGAAACACAACTGTTGCAGGTGTTGCATGCTTCGCCGTCGTCGGTTTGGTTTTGGCAGTTGATTGTTTTGGCTAAAATTCTGGCGCAGGTTGTTTTGCCAACACCCCTGGGGCCGCAAAACAAAAAGGCATGAGCAAGCTGATTGTTTTTAATGGCATTTTTTAATGTGGTGGTAATATGAGCCTGCCCAACAACTGTTGAAAAAATTTGCGGCCTGTATTTTCTTGCTGAAACGATGAATTTGTCCATGTTGGTTAATGGTTAATAGTTGATGGTTCATGGTAATAAAGACAATGAACTATAAGCCATGAACTATGAACCTGTACTTTAGCAAATCTAAAATCTAAAATCTAAAATCTCAAATTAATATCGGGTGACGCTTAAATTCTTTTGTCCGGTCAAATAAATAGCGGTAAGTAGTAAGGGTTCTTGTGCGGTAAGTATTGCCAAAGTTTTCGGCAATGTTTATCATTTTGGGGTTAAAGTCGCCAATCCACTGCATTTCATATTCGGTATATTGCTTCGGGGGAACCTGTATAATTTTAGCCGTTTCGCAAATGATGTAGGCATCTATTGCCTTGCCCTGCCATTCGGGCACAATGCCAAATACCAGCCCGGTAAACCTTTTGGTAGGCATCAATTTTTGCCGAAATAAAAAATAGAGTTTTTGAAGCAAACCAAATTTTCCGTTCAGGTATTTAAAATACTGGTTTAAATCGGGCAGGTTTAAAAACATACCAATTGGCTCATCTTTAAAGTAAGTAAAGCAAATAATTCTTTCATCCATTACCGGCTTCATTTTTTTAAACATCAGCAGTACTTGCTCTTTCGCCAATTGCTTTAATCCGCCATGCCCTGCCCAGGCTTTGTTGTAAATAGTAGTAAAATCACTGGCAAATTTTTCCAGTTCATTTTTTTTAATAGTTTTAAAATGAAGGCCGGGATTCTGCAAAACTGCAATGTAACGGTCAACTATTTTTTTAGAAATTGGTTTCTGAGGGTCTGTGCCAAAACATATCTGGTGAAAGAAGGGCCTAAAACCATAGGCTTCAAAAAGGGCAACATAATACGGCGGGTTATAATTCATGGTGTAAATAGGCGGGCGGAAACCTTCGGTAACCAAACCCCACCACCTGTCTCTTTCACCAAAATTGATGGGGCCGTCCATTGCTTCCATGCCATGCTGTATCAGCCAGTGTTTGGCACAGTCTAATAATAAATCGGCAGCATCCTGGCTGTTGATGCATTCAAAAAAACCAATGCCGCCCACAGGAACATCATCACCTTTGTTTTTATATTTTTTGTTTATGAAAGCTGCAATGCGGCCAATTAATTTGCCGCTGTCACTTTTCAATATCCATCTTTCTGCTTCGCCAAAGCGGAAGGCCTTGTTTTTTTCTTTGTCAAAAACTTCGTTGATGTCTTTATCCAGCGGACGAATCCAGTTTTTGTCTTCTTTATACAATTGTACAGCTACCTGAATAAAATCTCTGGCAGCAGCTTTGTCTTTTACGGGAATGAGTTGCATGTTAATTAGAAAAAGCAAATGTAGGAGTTGTAAATAAAAAACCTTCATCTTTTGCAAGAGAAGGTTTTTTTGTTTTGCAATGAAACACTATCTGTTTCGCAATATGATGCTTTCGAAAAGCAGATTACATAAAGAGAAAGAATATTTATCTTGTAGGGGAATATCAGCAAATTAAAAATCCGGCTGATACTTTGTTCTGTAAGATAATTTTTAAAAATGGTCTTCCTTCGATTTACATTACTGCTTTGTTTTATTGCATCACAGTTTACTGCAGTTGCACAGGTTGCTTTGCCGGGCAGCGATTCATCATATAAAAAAAGATCGGAGGAGGCAAAGATCTATAACCAAAAAAGAAAAGACTCACTGATCGCCATTGTTAATCAGCAAGCTGATGATACACTGAAGATTTTGCAGTTGATTGAGATTTCTGATTTGCAAACCTTTGATTCGGTAGAAGCTACATTAGACTATGCAGTAAAAGCAAAAGCACTGTCGGAAAAATTAAATTACAAACCGGGCATTGCAAGATCGCTGGCTTCCATTGCCACAGTTTACCAGCGAAAAAAAAATTATAAAACTGCTATTTATTTTTTTCTGCAGGCAATTGCTGCTGGTGAAAAATATAAGCATTACGCCAAAGAAGACAATTATTACCCTTCCCTTTTAAATCTTTACTTTTATTTAGGTGATTACCCCGGCGCTATGAATGCTTCTATGAAAGGGTTGCAGGTTGCCGAAAAAAATAATGATGTAAAAGAAACGGCGCTTTACAACAATCTGCTGGGATATATTTATTGTAAGCAGGGCAACCTTGATGAATCAAAAAAATATTACGACAAATATTTACAACTTGCTCATGAATTAAATGACAGTTTAATGCAGGGCCATGCTTTCAGCGAAGCGTCGGAGGTTTTTGTGAGCCAAAAAAATTACCGCCAGGCATTGGATTATCTTTTTAAAGCTGCTGCTATTTATAAAACACTGATAACAAAATACGGTGGCAAAGCAGCCGGCCTTATCAATTACAGCGGCGTTGCATCTGCAAGGCTTTTAAAAGTGAATTATCAAATTGGCAGGGTTTATAAAGTGATGGATAAGCTTGATTCGGCGCTGATATATTCATTGCCTGCAGTGGATGGTTCAAAGGATGGTTTATCCAATAATTATGATGTGGCAAGTTTTTACATTAATGCCGGCGATGTTTATCGAAGGATGGGGAATTATGGTAAAGCAGTTGCATTGCTGCAGCAGGGCCTTTCAATTTCTGTTGAAATTTTACATAAAGAAAATGAACGGGACGCTTATGATTATCTTGCGCAAATTTATCAGCAGCAAAAAAAATACGACAGCGCTTTTTTGTATTATCATAAATACACCGAACTAAAAGATTCCATAGTAAACAACGAAACCAAAAGTAAGATTGCAGAAATACAAGGGCAGTATGATGTAGCAAAAAAAGACAGGGAAATAAACCGCCAGCAGCAGATAAGAAATATCCTGATTGGAAGTTTTGCATTGCTGCTGCTGTCGCTGTTGTTTTTATACAACCGCTACCGGCTGAAACAAAAAAACAAATACCAACAGGCCATCAACCGGCAGCAAAACGAATTGTTCAATGCCATTGTTACCACGCAGGATCAGGAACGCAAACGCATTGCACAGGATATTCATGACAGCCTTGGCTCTGTACTCTCTGCAGCCAAATTAAAATTATCGGCGCTGGAAGAAAGTAAATCTTTGCTTTCGGAAAATCAGCTGGCGCAATACCAAACCACTTTGTCGTTGCTGGATGAAGCGTCTGCTGAGTTGCGGAATATATCTCACAATATTATGCCGGCCACACTTTCCAAGTTGGGGATTGTGGCAGCGCTGCAAAACCTCATTGATAAAATATCTTCTCATTCCGGTTTGCATTTACAGTTTACTGCACATGGGTTTGAAGGAAGGATTGAAGAGAATGTGGAAATAAGTATTTACCGCATTGTGCTGGAGCTTATCAATAATGTGGTAAAACATGCGGCGGCCAATAAAGTTACTTTGCAGATGATAAAATATCCTGATTATATAAATATAACTATGGAAGATGATGGCAGCGGATACGATTACGAAAAAATTGCAGCGCAAAAAAAAGGAATGGGGCTTGGTAATATTTTATCGAGGGTAGATTACCTGAAAGGCACAATTGATATAGACTCTTCGGCAGGTAAAGGAACCACTACCATCATTGATATTCCTTATACGGGGCAATTTTAAAAAATACCAATAAATGGGTATAAGAAAATGCTATTTGATATTTTACATTTGTTTTATTGTTTCAGCTTATGAGTAAAGTAAAATTATTAATAGCAGATGACCATAAAATTTTGCTGGACGGCATTGTATCCCTCCTGCAGGCCGAAGGTTCATTTGAAGTGGCGGACACCGCAGGCAATGGTTATGATGTGATAAACCTTATCAGTAAAAATGAGTACGATGTTTGCCTGCTGGATATTAATATGCCGCTGCTGGATGGTATTGAAACAGCCAGGATCATCAGGCAAAAAAATCCCGGAATAAAAATTATCATGCTTACCACCTACAACGATAAAGAAATTATTTCGGAACTGGTGCACATTGGTGTTTCGGGATATTTATTAAAGAATTCAGATAAGCAGGAGTTGGTGCATGCCATACAACAGGTAATGGATGGCCGCTTTTACTGCAGCCCCGAAGTGGAAGAAATAATATTAAAAGGATTATCAGAAAAGAAAAACAAAGAAGTGGTTGTGTTAACCGACAGGGAAAAAGAAATTGTTCAGTTGCTGGCAAAAGAATTTACCAATGATAAAATTGCCGGCGAACTGCACATTAGCTATCGCACCGTGGAAACACACCGCAAAAATATTATGCAAAAAACAAAGGCACATAACCTGGCGGGCTTATTAAAATTTGCTTACAGCAAAGGACTTGTTCAATAAAATATGTAAATTTAAAACGCAGGAAAGCCGAAAACTGCATATTGAAAGAGTAGGCACAAAAACAACGTTTATGAAAACAAAATTTTTTTATCTTGTTACCGCATTGCTCTTATGCGTATCTCTAAATCTTGCTGCACAAAAAACGCCTGCCGATGGCAAGACCGAATCACCCGAAAAAAAGCAACATGCACTTAATTTTATTAAGCTGAACCTTACCGCTCTTGCTTTTAAAAACTATTCTGTTCAGTATGAAAGAATCACCAGCAGAAAAACATCGGTTGGCGCTTCTTTCAGGGTAATGCCCAATTCTTCCATTCCTTTTAAGAGTCAAATTTTAAATTCGCTGGATGACACCGATACTACAACAAGGAATGCCATCAATAAATTTAAGATGAGCAATTTTGCTTTTACACCCGAATTTCGTTTTTATGTTGGCAAAAAAGGATATGGCCGTGGTTTTTATATTGCGTTGTTTTACCGCTATGCAAGTTTTAAATCAGAAGATCTGATTATTGAATATGAAAACAGTGCCAGTGTTAAAAACAATATTGCCCTTGGTGGCAAACTTACCAGCAATACAGGCGGAATTATGTTTGGTGCACAATGGTTATTGGGTAAACATCTTTGCCTGGACTGGATGATAATTGGCCCACACTACGGATCGGGCACAGGTACTTTTACCGGTGTACCCAGCAAACCATTAACACCCAGCGAACAGAGTGATTTAAGACAGGAATTAGAAGACCTTGATATTCCGCTAACAGATAAAACTGTAAATGTAACTGCCAACAGCGCTTCATTAAAATTAAGTGGTCCCTGGGCCGGCATAAGGGCGGGATTATCTCTTGGCTTCAGGTTTTAAAAGAAAAAAATTGAAACATAAATACCAAATAATTGGTATTGGATTGTGAAAAGATTAAGGATAGTTTTATTAAATAAAATTACTCCTTAATCTTTTTTGTATGAAGAAGCTATTTTCTTTTTTTATTGTTTTATCAATTGCCGGCAAAACATCGGCTCAGCAAAATGTTGGCATTGGCACAACAACACCAAACCCGGCAGCAAAATTAGATATTGTAAGCACAACCAGTGGTTTATTAATTCCACGAATGACTTTGAGCGAAAGGGATTTAATTGGAGCGCCGGTAAAAGGGCTGATGGTTTTTGTAACAACAGACAGCAGTTTTCATTTTTTTGACGGCGCCTGGAAAAGGGTGCAGCCAGCCAATGAATCATGGAATACAAAAGGAAATTCAGGAACAGATACTGCGGTAAATTTTATTGGCACCCGTGATAATAATCCATTAGCATTTAAAGTAAACAATACAAGGGCCGGCCTTATTGACCCGGTTAGTTTTAATACAGGTGTTGGATTAAATAGTTTGGCGGTTATTAGTTTTGGCGCAATTAGAAATACTGCTGTGGGTGCTTATTCACTTTCTTCGTTAACAACCGGCACCAATAACACGGCCGTTGGTTACAGGGCATTAACTACAAACCTAACGGGTGATGAAAACACAGCAGTAGGTATGAATGCTTTGTACAGTAATTATAATGCAGGGGCAAATGTTGCAGTTGGTTTCAATGCGATGTACAGCAATGTTACGGGTTTCAACAATGCTGCTGTTGGCCGTAGTGCACTTGCAAACAGCAATGGCAACAGCAATACAGCAATTGGTTCCTATTCTCTTTTTGCCAATTTATCTGGTGGCAGCAATACAGCAGTTGGTGACGGAGCATTGTATGCCAACACAGCAAGTAACAATACTGCAGTGGGTAAAAGTGCACTCAGCAATAACAACGCCGGGGCAAATAATGTTGCTATGGGTATTAATGCCCTTTCATCGAATACCGGAGGAAATTACAATGCAGCTTTCGGTACTGAAGCGCTCAATTCAAACATCACCGGCAGTTATAATTTTGCAGGCGGAACGCAGGCGCTTTTTTTAAACATCAGCGGTAATACAAATGCTGCAATGGGATCTCAGTCGTTGTATTCAAACACATCGGGCAGTGGAAATGCCGCTGCAGGAACCAGGGCACTTTACAGCAATACAGGGGGAAATAATAATACAGCAGCCGGCCCCGAAGCACTTTATACTAACAGCACAGGAAGTGATAATACAGCAACAGGCAACCAGGCATTGTACAGCAACACTACCAGCAATCACAACACTGCCACGGGCAGCAAGTCTTTATTTAACAACAGCACCGGCAGCGAAAATACTGCAGCAGGATATAAAGCGCTTAATTCAAATACACTTGGTAACGACAACACAGCCATGGGTTCCGAAGCGCTGAATGCAAATTTAACAGGCCAGATGAACAGTGCATTTGGGAGAGAAGCTTTGTTTACAAATTCAGCAGGTGGGTTTAATACTTCTGCCGGCGCCAAATCACTTCACAGCAATACCAATGGCAACAGCAACAGCGCTTTTGGATACCAATCACTTTTTATAAATCAATCGGGTACTTATAATACAGCAACAGGAGTGGAAGCGCTTTACTCTAATGCCAATTCGAATTTTAATACAGCAACAGGTTACCAGGCTTTGTATGGCAATATTGACGGTGCAGAAAATTCAGCATTTGGACAATCGGCATTAAAAAACAATGGCGGCGGAAATAATAATACTGCTGTTGGTTCCAAATCTTTATTTAACAATGTTGGTTCTCAAAATACATCGGTTGGAAACAATGCACTGCTGAACAACACTGCCGGAGCTAATAATGTGGCTGTTGGATTTAACGCCGGTTCAAATATTGCCAGCGGCAATTATAACATTATTATTGGCGCAGGCAACAATGCTTTATCCGGCGATAATGGAGTTATACGCATTGGAACAAGTAATCAAACCAGCACTTTTATTTCGGGCATCATGGGCCAGACAGTTGCAGGCGGTGTGGCAGTGTATGTGAGCGCTTCAGGCCAATTGGGAACCAACCCTTCGTCGGCAAGGTTTAAAAATGATGTAGAAGATATTGGCGGCATCAGCAATAATTTATATAAACTGAGGCCTGTAAGCTTCAGGTATAAAGATGAAGTATCGGCCGGTGATCCAAGTGTTCAATACGGATTGATTGCAGAGGAAGTGGAAAAAGTAAATCCGCATTTGGTAGCTTATGATGATAAGGGAAAAATATTCAGTGTGAAGTATCATTTTCTTGCACCATTAATTTTAAATGAACTGCAAAAAGAACATGCCATCAACCAGCAGCAGGAAGGAATGATTAAAACCCAATTGAAAATAAATGAACAACTGCAGCAGCAAATAGACAGGCTGGTAAAAGAAATAGAGCTAATAAAAAAGAAAATGTGATAATAATACTGCTGACACTTGAAGCCAAATACCAAAAAATTGGTATTGCCTGCTTAAAAGATTTAGGGTAGCTTTAGGATGTAATAACTGCTACTAAATCTTTTTACATGAAAAAATTATTTCCTTTTTTATTTGTTTTATTTATTGCAAATAAAATAACTGCACAGCAAAATGTTGGCATCGGTACGCTTACACCTAATCCGAGTGCTAAATTAGACATAACCAGTACTACCAGTGGATTGTTAATCCCCCGCATGACAAGCAGCGAACGAAACCTTATAGCCTCACCTGTAAAAGGGTTGATGGTTTTTGTAACAACAGACAGCAGTTTTTATTTTTATGATGGTGCCTGGAAAAGAATTCAGCCTATGAATGAATCATGGAATATAAAAGGTAATTCTGGTACAGATACTGCCGGCAATTTTATTGGCACTGTTGATAATAAGCCATTAAAATTTGCAGTAAATAATACCAGAGCCGGGATAATTGATCCTGCAACATTTAATACAGGATTGGGTTTTAATAGCTTGGTAGCATACAAAGCGAGTGGCATTAAAAATACTGCTGTTGGGGCTTATTCACTTTATTCCAACATCACGGGCAGTAACAATACAGCTAACGGATATAAGGCACTCTTCAGCCTTGGTTTACCACAAGGAGCAGGGTTCTTTACTGTTGGCACAAGCTATACGATTCAATCAGTTGGCTCAACTGATTTCACACTTATTGGGGCATCTGCAAATACAGTTGGTACGTCATTTATTGCAACAGGTACAGGTACAGGCACAGGCTCAGCAACTCCCAACACTATAGGCAATACAGCCTTTGGTTATCAGTCACTTTATTCCAATACTGCTGGTGGCGATAATACAGCAGTTGGCGACGGAGCACTTTACGCCAACGCTGCCAGTAACAATACTGCTATTGGTAAAAGTGCACTCGGCAATAATAATTCGGGTGAAAATAATGCTGCCGTTGGAATAAATGCACTTGGCTCAAATACTTCAGGCGATAATAATGTGGCATTGGGTGCCGAAGCACTAAATGCCAATAATACAGGTGTAAACAATACTGCAGGCGGAAACAAGGCGCTCTATTCAAACACAGCGGGCAACACAAATACTGCATTCGGTAAAAACACGCTCTATTCCAACACTACTGGTGCTGAAAACTCGGCCATCGGTGGTTACGCTATGTATTCCAATTTAACTGGTAATTATAATTCGGCCCTCGGTGCTTATTCGCTTTATAATATCATCAATGGAAGTTTTAATACAACCAGCGGATATGAATCATTGAAATCGGATGTTTCAGGAAGTTTTAATACAGCCAGTGGATTTCAATCTCTTTATTCCAATTTATCGGGCGACAATAACACCGCCACAGGTGTACAGTCTATGTATTCCGTTAAAACTGCTTCTAATAACACAGCCGTTGGCCACCAGTCGCTTTATTCAGATACTTCCGGCAAC
>JANNAM010000019.1:0-6830 GCA_031384415.1 Bacteroidota bacterium | reverse complement strand
TGCACATCCGCCACCTGGTGCAAGTTTTAATTTTAACTTGTCTGTGCTGCTCACAGGTTGCTTTGTTATTTTATATGCGGCCGGATTGGTTTGATAGTTGGCATCATCTGCATCGGCATAAATGGTGGCTGTGTATTTTTTGCCGGCATCCAAAAAACTTAAATCGGCAGTTGCAGTTCTTGCATTTTCATCTGTAATAGCTCCCAGGAACCAGTTGTTTGTTCCTTTTGCTTTTCTTGCTACTGTAATAAAATCGCCAGGTTCTGCTTCTAAATATTTACTGTCGTCCCAGTCAACTGCCACATCTTTAATAAACTGAAAAGCATCCATTTTCTTTTCATAACTCTCCGGCAGGTCGGCAGCCATTTGCATAGGGCTGCAGATGGTTACATACAGCGCAAGCTGTTTTGCCAGTGTGGTATGGATGGTTTCTTTTTTATTTTTATCCCAGTAGTTTAATTCTAATTGAAAAATGCCGGGTGTGTAATCCATTGGCCCCCCCATAAATCTGGTGAAGGGAAGAATAACATCATGTTGCGGTTTGTTGCCTTCGCTCCATGCATTAAATTCCATTCCCCTTGCAGCTTCGCAGGCCAGCCAGTTAGGATATGTTCTGGATAAGCCGGTTGGCCTGACAGGTTCATGAGCACCCAGCATAATTTTGTATCCCGCTGTCTTTTGTGCAACTCTTACATAATGGTTTACCATCCATTGTCCGTCGTGGTGTTCGCCTCGGGGAATGATATGACCAACATAACCGGTCTTTACTGCATCATAGCCATTTGCTTTCATAAAGCGGTAGGCTGTATCCATCTGGCGTTCGTAATTGGTTACCGATCCGGATGTTTCGTGGTGCATAATAAGTTTTACTTTTTTTGATGCGGCATATTTATGCAAACTTTTCACATCAAAATCTCCATAAGGAGTTACAAAGTCAAAAACATTTTCTTTGTACTGGCCAAACCAGTCTTCCCATCCCACATTCCAGCCTTCTACCAGCACACCGGAGAAACCATGCTTTGCTGCAAAGTCAATGTAACGTTTTACATTGGCCGTCGTAGCACCATGTTTTCCGCTGGCGCTGTCCCAACTGGATTTTCCTACATGCATCTCCCACCAGACACCAACATATTTTGTTGGCTTAATCCAGGACTGATCTTTAATTACAGATGGGTCATTAAGATTAAGTATCGTATGAGAAGCAAGAATATCTGTTGCTTTGTCTGAAACTATAATTGTTCTCCAAGGAGTTTTTGCAGGTGTTTGCAAATATGCTTTGTTGCCCAGTGCATCGGGCACAAGTACAGATGATAAAGTATAATCCGATTTATCAATGTGCAGATTCATGGCTGGATAATTAACCAGAGCCGCTTCATGTATGTTGATATACAACCCCTCTTTTGATTTCAGCATCAGCGGGGTTTGCACTGCATCCTTATCAAAAAATTGGTGGGCATATATATTGGCTGCATACTTTGGGTCGTCGCCGTTTACTTCACTCAGGCTGGTAACATTGGGTGAAAATTCATTGCTGTCGTAATCGCCGGGAATCCAAAATGCTTTGTGATCGCCGGTGAGATGAAACTGTGTTTTTTCTTCTGATACAATAAAATGATTGAGGTTGGGCTGCTTTGGAAACTCATAACGAAACCCAACGCCATCATCAAAAACTTTAAACACTATATCAAACATGATGGCTTTATCGCCTTTTTGAGAAAGACTTACTCTAAGCTGGCTGTAATTATCCCTTACTTCTTTTACATCGCCCCAAACAGGTTTCCATTTTGTATCGGAGGTTGTTTGTTTAGAGGAAAGAACTG
The DNA here is from genome assembly GCA_031384415.1 of Bacteroidota bacterium. Taxonomy (GTDB): domain Bacteria; phylum Bacteroidota; class Bacteroidia; order Chitinophagales; family Chitinophagaceae; genus Ferruginibacter. The sequence continues at coordinate 5,010 of JANNAM010000019.1, read as the reverse complement.
TAAGGTTATCTTTCAATGAAGGCAATGCTTCGTTGCTGAAGGTTTTTTTTAATTCAAAGCCAAGTGAAGAGGAAAGTATTACGGGTTTGTTTTTATACGATACTTCATACATTGGTGCTCCCTTTTCATTAAGCCAAAAATTAAGTAAAATGTTTTTGTTGGGGGAAGTAATTGTTGTTTTGGTTTGGGCAAAACAAACTGCAGAAAAGAATACTGCAATAACAGCAGTAAAAGATTTTTTTAGAAGCATAACAATCGGTTTAGGGTGTAAACCTACTGATTATTGTGTAAATAATACACATTTGTTAATTTTTTTCTTCTGCTTAGCCGGGGGCTGATATTTTATTAGTTGGTTTTGAAGAAATTCTTAAAATAAAGCAACTGATAAATGACGGCATTCTTCCAGTAATCCCAGTTGTGTTCGCCGGGGCGTTCTGTATAATCGTGGGGTATTTTTAGTGACAGCATTTTTTGATGAAGGCTGCGGTTGCCATTGATGAAAATATCTTTAATGCCGCAGTCAAAAATTATTTTAACAGCAGTGTTGGTATGATTTTCTATTAAATTAATGACGGTTAAATCGTGCCATTCTTTTGCATGGGTGATGGTGTCGCCAATGCGTTTGATAATATCGAACCTGTTTTTGCTTTCTTTTAAATCTACACCGCCACTCATACTGCCGGCAGCGCCAAAAACATCACTGTGCCTTAATGCAAGAAATAGGGCGCCGTGGCCGCCCATGCTTAAACCGGTAATGGCACGGTGGTTTTTATCGGCAATGGTTCTATAATGTGCATCAATATAATTTACAAGTTCCAACGAAATGTAGGTTTCGTATTTATATGTTGTATCTACGGGGCTGTTGAAATACCAACTGCTGAAACCGCCATCGGGGCAAACAATAATTGTTTGATATTTATCTGCAAAGTTTTTTAATTCCGGAACCTTTGTTATCCAGTTGCTGTAATTGCCGCTATAGCCATGTAAAAGATAAACAGCAGGGAATAGTTTTTTTTTCTTTTTGTAAGCGTCTGGTTTAATAATTACACAATTAATTTGCTTGTGCATGGATGTGCTTTGGATACTGATGGTATCAACTTTGCCTGCTATGCAGTGAGCTGCTATGAGCAGAGAGCCTGCAGTTGAATAAAGGTATTTGGTAAAAGTGAGTGACACAAGGATGCTGATTAAAGATTAAATGTTTATAAAAAATTAATTGTCATCCATGTCTTCTTTTATTTCTTCCGAAATTTTTACCAGCAGTTTATCAATGCGCTGGCCGTCCATATCAATTATTTCAAAACTGAACCCCCGCCATTCAAATGTTTCACCGGTTGTGGGAATGTGTTCCAGTTCATGCAGTACAAAGCCTGCAAGTGTGTCAAAATCATGGTCGTCTTCATTCATCCAGCCTGTTTTTTCAAAATGGGTTAAAAAGTTATAGAAAGGAATTTGTGCATCCACCAGGAAAGTGCCATCGGCCCGTTCGGTAATTTCATATTCGTCCTGGCCGGTTTGCGGTACGTCGCCTACGATGGCTTCTAAAATATCATTTAAGGTAATCATCCCTTCCATTGTTCCGTATTCGTTTACGATAAAACAACTGTGAATTTTGGTTTCTTTAAATTTTTCGAGTAGCTGGTACGCCGTATTATTTTCGGGAACAAACAGGGCAGGCCTTGCAATATCTTTTATTTGTGCTGATGGTTCGGTTTTCAGCAAATCTTTTATGTGTACAATGCCTTTTATATTGTCAACCGTTTCTTCGCAAACGGGGTAGCTGGAAAAAATAATGTCGGCAAATTTATTTTTTACATCCTGTACGGTTTCATTCATATCAAGCCATACAATGTCTGTTCGGTGTGTCATCAGCGATGTAATATTTCTGTCGCCTAAATGAAAAAGCCTTTCTATAATTTCTTTTTCTTCTTCTTCAATGGTGCCATGCTCACTGCCTTCTGTTATCATGGCTTTAATTTCTTCTTCTGTTACAGCGCTGTCGGTTGCTTTTTTAATGTTGAAAATCCAAAAGAACAAATTGCTAATTCTGGTGAGCAGCCATACAATAGGATGATTAATGACGGATAAAAAATTCATTGGCCCCGCTACTAATCTTGCAATTTTTTCTGCCCTTAACATTCCCAGCCTTTTTGGAATAAGTTCGCCAAGAATAATGGAGAGAAATGTTACCAGCACAACAATAATAACTGTAGAAATTGTTTCGGCATAGGGCTTAAAAATTTCAAATTGCTCAACAAACGGCTTTAAGTTGCCACTGAATTTTTCGCCGGAATAAACACCCGTTAATATGGCGATAAGGGTAATAAAAATCTGTGCAGTAGATAAAAATTTCTCAGGGTTTTCGGCCAGTGTTAATGCTGCTTTTGCTTTTGCATCGCCTTTGTTGGCAAGGCTTTCCAGTCTTCCTTTCCTTGCACTTACCAATGCAATTTCGCTCATTACAAAAAGCCCGTTTATAATTATAAGCAAGAATAAAATAATAATTTCTGTCATGTTTTTACGCTAATCCGTAGCTTTTGGTGAATAGTTTACCGGTCAAATATCCGATAAGTAATCCAATTACTGCGCCGGCAGCCACATCAAGTGGATAATGAACGCCTACATAAACCTGTGCAAAACAGATGGAGCCGGCCCACAAAAAAAACAGTCCAGCCCATTTGCCCAATTTATTTTTAAGTGTAAGAAATAAAAACATAGCTATGCCAAAATGATTAGTGGCATGCGAAGAAGTAAAACTGCTGCTTTGTGGCCTGTAGCCAACCAGCACATGAATCCAGGAAGCATAATCGGGGTTATTGCAGGGGCGCAGGCGATAAATATTTTCTTTAATTAATTTACTGCTTGCAAAATCTGTAATGGCGGCTGTGCATGCTGCAAATAAAATCCACCACCATACATTTTTTTTATAGTTTACCAAAACAAGCAAAATTAAAAACAGGTAAAGCGGTATCCATACAGTTGAATTGCGGAGCCAGGGCATCAGCCCGTCGAAAAAAGCATTGCTCCAGTCGTGGTTGATAACACGGAATAAACTTCTGTCGAACCGGAGGATTTGTTGCATGCTTTATAATACTGGTTGCCCAAAAATAATTAATATAACTTAGCAGCCGTTTTTAAATTTTTTAAAATTTATGCTGTTATACAGAATTCCAAAACTTTTGCGGTGGATATTTTCGGTACTCCTTGTTTTTTTGGCTTTTATGACTTTGTTCCGGTTTATTTTTTTCTGGACCTATCATTTGCCCGAACAGCCTTTTAGCGGCAAGGCTTTTTTCCTTGGTTTAAGATACGATGCCCGGTATGTCTGCGGCATTGCCTTGTTTATGCTGCTGCTTTGTGCTTTCCCTTTTATAAATCCGTTTAAAAAAGCTGCAGCCCGAAAATTCTGGAATATTTTTCTGCCGTTCGTTTTTTTAGTGATGTTATTTGTTTACGGGGTAGATTTTTATCATTACGATTATTTGCAGCAAAGATTAAATGCCACGGTATTAAATTACCTGCAAAATGCCGGCATATCTTTTAAAGTGATGTGGCAAAGTTATCCGCTGTTTAAAATTTTGTTTGCTTTTATTTTACTGCTTGTTTTGGCAAGAATATTTTTTGGCCGGCTATTATCAAAATACCAGGCCGAACAAAGTTTTTATAAAAGAAAAGGCATACCGGTTTATATCATTACGTTTTTGTTTTTTGTTTTTTGCATGGTAGGCCGGGTAGTTTACAAATCCGGGCAATATCCTTTAAGATGGAGTGATGCTTTTACCTTCAATAATACTTTTAAATCGCAGGTGGCACTCAATCCTTTTCAAAGTTTTTTAAGTTCGCTTAAATACAAAGAGTCGGGCTACGACGAAAAAAAATTGCGTCAGTATTATCCTTTAATGGCTTCTTACCTTGGAGTGCAGCAACAGGATAGTGTTCATTTTAATTTTGAAAGAAAAGTTGCAGTTGCCGATACATTTATCAGCAAGCCAAACATTGTGCTGGTTATTTGCGAAAGCTTCAGCGCTTATAAAAGCAGCATGTATGGTAATCCATATAATACAACTCCTTATTTTAATGAACTCTGCAGCAAAGGTGTTTTCTTCGACCGCTGCTTTACACCTGCTTATGGCACAGCACGTGGGGTTTGGGCTACCATCACAGGCATTCCCGATGTGGCTACGCCGGGCACAGCCAGCCGCAACCCCAATGCTGTAAGCCAGCATACCATTATTAATAATTTCAGCGGCTACAACAATTTTTATTTTTTAGGCGGCAGCGCCACCTGGGCAAACCTTCGTGGCCTGCTTACAAATAATATTAACGGGTTAAAATTATATGAGGAAGAAAATTTTAAAGCAAAAACAATTGATGTGTGGGGCATCAGCGATAAAAATTTATTTTTAGAAGCCAACAGTGTTTTAAAAGAGCAAACCAACCCTTTCTTTGCAGTAATTCAAACAGCCGATAACCACCGGCCTTATACAATACCTGCAGAGGACAAAGCCGAATTTAAACTGGTAAATTATGGAAAAGACAGTTTGAAGAAATTTGGTTTTGCAGCGGGCAATGATGAACTGAATGCTTTTCGCTACACCGATTTTTGTTTTCAAAAATTTATGGAATCTGCAGCTAAAGAAAAATATTTCGGCAATACCATTTTTGTTTTTGTTGGCGACCATGGCATTCGTGGTTATGCCGGTAATATGCTGCCAAAAAGTTTTACCGAGCAGGGCCTTACCTGCGAACATGTGCCGCTATTATTTTATTCGCCCAAATACCTGCAGCCAAAGCGCATTCATGATGTGTGCAGCCAGGTAGATGTGCTGCCAACCATTGCTTCGCTGGCCAAAGTAAATTATGTGAACACAACTTTTGGAAGAAACCTTCTTGACAGTTCTTATAAAAATCAGTTTAAATCTTTTATGCCTTCGGAATATTATGCTTTTGTGATGGACCATGATGCACCCAGTATCGGGATGGTAAGCAACGATTATTATTTTTTAAAAA
>JANNAM010000248.1:0-1650 GCA_031384415.1 Bacteroidota bacterium | reverse complement strand
TGGGTAAGCGGTTTCGATATTATTTATGCCCTGCAGGATGAAGAGTTTGATAAAAGCAATCAGCTACATTCTATACCGGCAGCTTTAGGTAAATCAAAAGCGTTGATGGTTTCCAACTTGTTGCATGTACTTTCTGCAGCGGGTGTTATCAGCGCCGGTATGTATGGCCATTTTGGAATATGGTATTGGATAGGTGTAGCAATTTTCTGCAGCTTATTAATATATCAGCATACATTGGTAAAACCAACCGATTTAAAAAAGTAAATATGGCTTTCTTTACAACCAATGGCATTGCATCGGTTGTTTTCGCCATCTTTGTAATTCTGGATTTATTCTTAACCAAATAAAACACGTCTTCTCCATTTCCTTCTCCGCCTCGGCGGAGAGATAGAGGGGGTCCTTATGGCACGAATTCTTTCCATAGACTACGGCGGCAAAAGAACCGGCCTTGCAGTAACCGATCCTTTGCAGATCATTGCTACCGGATTGGAAACTATTGAATCCAGGGAACTCATCCCCTGGCTGAAAAAATATCTTGTACAGGAACAGGTAGAACTGATAATTATTGGCCTGCCAAAAAACTGGGATGAGTCTGATACACACGGTACACCATTGGTGCAGGCTGCCATCAAAAAAATACAAAAAGAATTTCCGGTTATGCCGCTTAAAACAGTTGATGAACGCTACTCTTCCAAAATGGCAAAAGATGCCATGCTTGAAATGGGGATGAAGAAAAAAGACCGCCGTGTTAAAGGCAATGTGGATGTAATTGCAGCTACCATTATTTTACAGGAATACCTGGGACAATTGTAGATTGATGATTGGCGATTTTAGATTGCCTGAATAAAATTATAACCTTAGTTTTGTAAGAAATCTAAAATCGCAAATCTGAAATCTAAATTCGAATGATTCTTCCAATAGTAGCTTATGGTTCACCCGTTTTAAGAAAGGTTTGTGATGAAATAACCCCCGATTACCCCGGACTGGATAAACTTATTGCAGATATGTGGGAAACCATGTACAACAGTAATGGCGTTGGTTTGGCAGCACCGCAAATAAATGTACCTATCAGGCTGTTTGTAATTGACAGTGAACAGATTTTTGAAAATCAGGAAGAAGATGAAAAAGGCGAATATCCCGATGAACCGGGCTTTAAAGCTGTTTTTATTAATGCCAGGGTTATTGGCCTTAATGGAAAGGAATGGGCTTATAATGAAGGTTGCCTCAGTATTCCCAAAATAAGGGAAGATATTATGCGTAATGAAGAATTAACAATAGAATTTGAAGACGAAGATTTTATCTTACACACAAAAACCTTCAATGGAATTACAGCCCGGATTATCCTGCATGAATATGATCATATTGAAGGAAAGCTGTTTATTGATTACCTGAAGCCACTGAAGCGAAAACTGATGAAACGTAAGCTGGATGACATTTCCAAAGGAAGGATAAAAGTAGATTACCGGATGGTTTTCCCAAAATAAGGCCCAAATTCAGTTATACCTGCCCGTACAACAGGGCTTTCAACCCGGTATAGATTGGCCGCTTTCTAATGTATTGATATTAATTTACTTATCCACAAATAATATTTTTTTATAAATACCCACTTTGAAGTATTGCACAATCCAAATATATACCCTAATTTAGTAT
>JANNAM010000215.1:0-11325 GCA_031384415.1 Bacteroidota bacterium | reverse complement strand
ACTTTAATTGTTGATCTGGAACTGGAATATGATGATGTATATGCAAAAGATTATTGTGGCACCTGCACCAAATGTATTGATGCCTGCCCAACTGATGCGATACTGGAAGACAAAGTTGTAGATGGCAGTAAATGTATTTCCTATTTTACCATAGAACTAAAGGATACGTTGATACCAGCTACAATGAAAGGCAAATTTGATAACTGGATGTTTGGTTGCGATGTTTGCCAGGATGTATGTCCCTGGAACCGGTTCAGCAAACCAGGTAATGAAATCAACTTCTCTCCCATTGCTGAAATTTTAAATTTTACAAAAAATGACTGGGAAGAATTAACCGAAGAATCTTTTAAAACAATTTTTAAAAACTCTCCGCTTAAAAGAGCTAAGTTTGAAGGCATCAAACGCAACCTGCATTTTATACAAGCATAGTTTTTATGAACCCTGCTATTCAGCAACTATACAAAATTGCCAGTAAACCTAAACGGTTAATAATTGGATTAATGAGTGGTACATCGCTGGATGGGCTGGATGTGGCATTGTGCAGTATTGAGGGATATGGATTAGACACAAAACTGGAGCTGGTGCAATTTGAAACAGTTTATTATAAGACTGATTTTAAAAATGAAATAAAATCTATCTTCTCTAAAAAAAATATTGATTTAGAAAAATTATGTTTGCTTAATTCATGGGTTGCAAAACAACATGCAAACATTGTTAACGCTCTTTTAAAAAAATGGAATTTACTGAATGAAGAAGTGGACTTAATTGCCAGCCATGGGCAAACCATTTATCATGCGCCAAAGAGCTTACACAGGCAGGAAAAATTTGGTAATGCCACTTTACAAATTGGAGATGGCGATCACCTGGCTGTTGCAACACGTATTATCACCATCAGCGATTTCAGGCAAAAACATATTGCTGCTGGTGGAGAGGGTGCGCCACTGGCAGTTTACGGCGATATTATTTTATTTAGTAAAAAAGGCGAAGACCGGGTTTTATTAAACATTGGAGGCATTGCCAATTTTACTTATTTACCTGCATCTCAGGATGCAGCCGAAATAATTTGCACAGACACCGGCCCTGGAAACACAATTATGGACAATTATATTCAACAACAATTTCCAGGAAAATATTTTGATGAAAATGCAGCAATTGCTTTTCAGGGAAAAATAAACACAGCATTATTAAATACTTTAAAAGATGATGTCTTTTTCAGGCGGCCTCTGCCAAAAACTACGGGGCCAGAATTATTTAACCTTGATTATTTGCTTCAGAAAAAAATTGAAAGTAAAACTGAAGATATTTCAGCAGAAGATACAATGGCAACACTTAACAGGTTTACCGCAGAAACAATTTCGACTGCCATAAAATATACTATTGGTAATGCAACGTTGATTATAAGCGGAGGCGGCGTTCACAATTGTTTACTGATAAAAAATATCATAGAATTGTTGCCGAAGTTTACAATTGCAACAGCAAAAGATTTTGGCATTGACCCCGATGCTAAAGAAGCAATATTATTTGCATTGCTGGCAAATGAAACAGTTTGTGCCCACGTAAAACTATCGGGTGTATCATTAGGCAAAATCAGTTTCCCTTCCTGATAATTGTATCAGCCTGAATTTCTTTCTTAAAATTATTCAATGAAAGTTCCATTGGATAGCCAAACTTGCTTTCTGAAAGCAGTGTTGCAAATTTTTTCCAGGGCTGGTACCATTTCATGGTTTGAACGATTTTAAAATTAAGAATGGTAGAGTCAGTTTGAGTTGGCACAATACCAAAAACCGCTGATAGGTTTTTATCATCATTGGTTAGTTTTGTAAATATCAAACTGTCTCCCTGTACTTTTTCGACAGCTATTGTAATGCTATCACTTTTTGCAAATTCATTCCATGTTTTCCAGCCTGCAATATTTTTCACCTTATCAGCAATTGTTTTTTGTTGTGCAGCAATATTGATGGTTTTGGAAGTGTTAACCACTGAGGGAAACAAAAACGAAAGCAACAGAAAGAAAATAGCGAAGATGATAACGTTTATAAGAAAAAATTTTATGTATTTCATTTATTTACTCCCATTTGAAAACTTTGATTGCAATAATATAAATAACCGCTGTCCAGATGCCCAATATTCCAAGCTCCTTCCAGCAATCCCACAAATGAACCCCGGTGAAAGAAATTTTTCGGATTGCATCATTAAACTGTGCAAGTGGTAATATATGACAGATGCCCTGCACCCATTTTGGAAATACTTCGATAGGGAAAAATGTTCCGGATAAAAGCATTTGCGGAAAAGCAAACAGGTTTATTAATAATGGTATGGATGTATCTGTTTTCACAATACTGCTGAATATTAATCCAACACCCAGCAGCAGCAGCAACATATAAATTGTAAGTATCGACATTTCAATAAATGTAAAAATGCCATGTACCAATGTAAAATTCAGGAAAAAATATCCAAGCCCAATCAGCATTATCACATTAATTAACTGAAAAACCAGCCGGCTCAATCCAATGCCCAGTAATATATTCATCCGGCTTACCGGTGTAGCATAAAAACGTTTCAGAATTAACTGTTGCCTGAACTGGAAAAAAGTAAAGGATACCCCAAACAATGTTGAAAACAAAATTGAAAAGCCTAACATGCCCGGCAAAACAAAATCAATATTTCGGTATTGCCTTACAGCATAAACATAAGACTGCACTGAAGGCCGTTGTTTATATACAGCTTTTTTTAAAGCAATTTCATTTGTTATGTTTGAAAAAATCTGTTGCAAAGCGCTAATAGCATTGCCGCTGGCATTGGTTAATGTATCGTAAATGGTGTACTGAGTATTACCTGCTGAATCTGTATTTTTTTTTATGCTTACAATTGCAGCAATCTCATTTTTCTCCAATGCCTTCCTTCTTGCTGCAGTATCTGTACTGTCATCTGCCTTCTTAAATGAAACGAGGGTAATTAATGGGTTGGCTCTAATACTGTCTAGCACTTCATTGGTTGTATCACCATAATCAGAAATTGTAATTCGGTAATTTGCCCCTTTGCCTCTGCCAAAAGAACCAAAAATCATTATGAAAATTATAGGAAAGAGTAAACTGAAAAATATAGCGCTAGGGTTACTGAGGATTGATCTGAAACTTCCTTTTACTATCGCCAAGAAAGCTTTGAACTGACTGTACTGCTGCATTAAGCTGTTTTGAAGTTTTGCAAATCTATTGGCAAAAAAGGAGTTTAAAAAATTGGATATCTGGACAAAAGTCGTACATTTGGGTGACAAATGGCAGTATTATGAAAAAGAAAGCAAAAAAAATAACTCCATACAAACAGGATGATAAACCATCAATGGCAGAAGAACCTTACACTCCGGTTGTGTTTAAAAAAAGCCTGAAGGTGCTGCCTTCACTAAAAGATTTCACATTCAGCGAATTTAAAAAAATTGCTGCTTCAACACCTTTTACTCAGGCAGAATGGGCTTCAATTCTTCATGTTAGCGAACGTACTTTGCAGCGCTATGCAAAAAACAATGGAACTTTTGCCCCGATAAATGCCGAAAGGGCATTTCAAATTGCCAAAGTACTAGATGAAGGTAAAATTACTTTTGGCAGCATAGATTTGTTTTACACATGGTTAAAAAGCAAGCCTTATATGCTGGAAGGAAATTTAACTTTTGAATCACTAACTACAGCTCATGGCATTCAGCTTATACTTACTCAACTTGGAAGGATACAACACGGAATATTAGCATGATTATTTACCGCCTGGCAATTGAAACATATAAAGATGATCTTTCGGGCATAGGCTCAAAAATTTATGGAGGCAGATGGAATTCACCTGGAATGACAGCCCTGTATACTTCTGAAAATATTTCTTTATCGGTTCTGGAAATAATTGTGAATACAGATAAATATTCCATTCCCCCATCATATTTTCTTTTAAAACTTACTGTGAAAGATGACATCACTGTTAAAAAAATAAACCCGGAGGCTTTAAAGAAAAACTGGCAGACTGATTTTGAATATTCGCAATTTATTGGTTCGGCTTTTTTAAGATCAGGTTCGGAAGCAGTTTTAAAAGTACCTTCTGCAGTGGTAAAGGAAGAACATAATTACATCTTAAATCCCTTACATCCTGATTTTAAAAAAATTACTATCTCAGAATCAACTCCGTTTGATTTTGATATCAGGTTACTGAAAAAAAATGAATAAGACTTATCTTCTACTCGGCAGCAATATCGGTAATACAAAAAAGCAATTAACAACTGCCAAAAAATTACTCAGAAAAAAAATTGGCAAAATCACACGCCAAAGTACTCTTTACTCCACAGCAGCCTGGGGCAATACCAACCAGCCCGATTTTTTAAACCAGGTAATTGTTATTGAAACAAAACAGGACGCAACACAAACAATGCAAACTGTTCTTTCCATTGAAAAAGAAATGGGCAGGGTTCGAACTAAAAAAAATGCTCCCCGAATAATAGACATTGACATTCTTTTTTTTAATAAGGAAATAATTAAGCAGCCGCATCTCACTGTGCCACATCCGCAAATTCAAAACAGGAAATTTGTTTTAATACCATTAAATGAACTATCCCCAAACTTTATTCATCCTGTTTACGAAAAAACTATCCACCAGTTATTAAGAGTTTGCCCTGATAAACTAACTGTGAACAAAATTTGATTTTTTCAGATTGTGTTTACTGTTATTTTGCAGCGATAATGAAATACAGCTTCGTTACAATAGAAGGAAATATAGGCGCAGGCAAAACTACCCTTGCCCATTTGCTCAGCAAACACTTTAATGCAAGATTAATTCTGGAAGAATTTGCCGACAATCCCTTTCTTCCAAAATTTTACGAAAACCCCGGCCAGTATGCTTTTCCGCTGGAGTTATTTTTTATGGCAGAGCGCTATAAGCAGTTGAAAGATTTATTGCAGACAAAAGATATGTTTCAAAACATCACCATCTCCGACTACCTTTTTACTAAATGCCTTTTGTTTGCCAAAGTAAACCTGCCCGATGAAGAATTCCGCCTTTATCAAAAACTGTTTGAAATCATCAATCCGCAGATTGTGCAACCTGATATGTTGATTTACCTGCACACACCAGTAAACAAACTTCAGGAAAACATTAAAAAACGCAATCGGGAGTATGAGCAAAGCATTCCCAACGATTATCTTTTCACCCTGCAGGAAACCTACACACAATACATCAAGCAACACAATATAAAAACTCTTTTTGTAGATGCCTCCAACGCTGACTTCCTTGGCAATGAAGAACATCTAAAAGTAATTATTGATGCACTCGGCAAAGAATACGAAAATGGACAGCATTATTTAACACTGCCCTAAAATATTTTTATGGGTGCTGTCTTTTAAAAAGATGCCACCTGTAAAAAACTAACTTACACTCTTTCCTTCTGTCTGGCTACATAATATTTTTGTCTCACAAAACTGTTTTATTTTTGCATCATCAATGACCAACAAACTCCCTAAAGAATTCTGGAATTTTATAGGTGCCCGCCTTTTTTTTGTACTGGGAATAAGAATGATAACCACCATCGTCATTTACCAGGTATTTCATTTAGCCAACACTTACATGGTAGGTATCGCCGGCCTTGCCGAATTTGTTCCTGCAGTTATTGCAGCACTTTACGCAGGTCATTATATAGACAAACACAACAAAAAAAACATCCTTGTCTGGGCTTACATTTTTTATTTATTATGTGGTGTAGCATTAGCCCTGGTAAGTTTACCACAAATGCAACTCACTTCGTCCACCAAAATCACTGTCATATTATCTGTTGTTTTTTGCACCGGCATCATACGCTCTTTTGCCGGACCTTCAGCCAACAGTATGATTGCAGCCATCGTATTAAGAGATGCATTACCAAAAGCAGTATCCATTAATTCATCCACCTGGCTTATATCTTCCATCATCGGCCATGCTACCGGCGGAATATTGATTGCCATAGCAGGAATCTCCAACGCATATTTTGTAACAACAGTTCTCATATTAATCGCTGCCATCTTTGCAATTCAGTTAAAACCAAAACCACCTGTTACCAATTTGCAAAACGAACCAATGATTCAGGCCATCAAACATGGTTTCGCTTTTGTATTCAACAATAAAAATTTACTCGGTGTACTATCACTCGATTTATTTGCCGTACTTTTCGGCGGTGCAGTAGCATTTATTCCCGAAATTGCCGACAAAGTATTACACACCAGTGCCATCGGTTATGGTTTTTTAAATGCCGCAATGGATATTGGCAGCCTCATCAGCATCATCATCCTGCTAAAGTTTCCAATGAAGAGAAAACAAGGCATAAAAATGTTGCTTGCTGTTGCAGGCTTTGGCATTTTCATCATCATATTTGGTTTATCAAAAGTTTACTGGCTCAGTTTTGGCGCCCTGCTTATTGCCGGGCTCTTCGATGCCGTTAGCGTGGTTGTCCGTGGCACCATTATGCAGTTAAACACACCAGACGAATTAAGAGGCCGTGTAGCATCCATCAATTTAATTTTCATCAATTCTTCCAACGAACTTGGCCAGTTCGAAAGCGGTGTTACTTCTAAATTTCTCGGTACACTTCCCGCTGTTATTTTCGGCGGTGCCATGTCAGTAATCGTTGTAGCTGCCACCTGGCTTAAATTTCCAAAACTGAGGAAACTGGAGTATTAGATTAATTTCGGCACATGAATACCGAGTACCGAACTAATTCATTTTTCCTTTGTTAATTATTACATTTCGTAACTTCCCCGTCCAAAACAAAACAACATGCAACGCCGAACCTTCCTCCGCAATACAGCCTTTACCGCCGCCGCAATGGCATTCCTGCAAAACGAATCACTTGCCAGCTTTTTTATTGACCCTGCATGGAAAATAAAAATGCTTACAGATAATATTGGTGTGTTCACCGAAAAAGGCGGCACCATTGCCTTCCTGCTCAGCAAAAAAGGCATTGTGGTAGTTGATGCACAGTTTGCCGACACAGCGCCGCATTTAATTGATGAACTGAAAAAGAAAAGTGAAAAACCTTTCCGGTTTTTAATAAACACCCATCATCACGGCGATCACACTTCAGGCAATATTGCATTTAAAGGTTTAGTAAGGCATGTGCTGGCACATGAAAATTCTTACAGCAATCAGAAAGCATCAGCAATAAAAGCCAAAACAGAAGCCAAACAACTCTATCCCGACTGGACATTTGGCGATGCTGGCTGGCATAAAAAAATAGGTGATGAAGAAATACAAACTTATTATTTTGGCCCAGGCCACACCAATGGCGATTCCATCATACATTTTGAAACCAGCAACATAGCACACATGGGCGACCTTGTTTTTAACCGTCGATATCCTTTTATTGATAAATCGGCAGGTGCTTCAGTAAAAAACTGGATAAAAGTATTACATCGTACCGACCGCACTTTTGATGACAATACAAAATTTATCTTTGGCCATGCCGCCCCTGGTTATGAAATAACAGGCAATAAAGAAGACATAAAAGCATTTAAAGATTATCTCGAAAAGCTGCTTGCCTTTGGCGAAGCAGAAGTAAAAGCAGGCAAAAGCAAAGAAGAGTTTTTAAAAACCAAATCCATACCCGGCGTTACCGAATGGAAGGGTGACGGAATAGAAAGAAGCCTGAGTGCTGTGTGGGAAGAACTACACCAATAATTATATCACACTAAATATCCTGTCATCAAACGAAATAATCCTTTTTTGTTTTACCGTAACTGATTTATAAGAACCATGTAACGGGTTAAGCAGATAATTAAATTCTTCCGGCATCATCACACTCGGTATTTTTAAAATCAATTGTTTTTTTTGTTTCAAAAAAGCATCTCCTGTTTTTTTTGTAGCTGTATGAGGCATTGCGCTGTTCCAGCCTTCGGGTAAATCATTTGGGTTAATGATACCCATTTCATTGTTGCCGGGTACATAGATGGTAACCAGGCAATATACTTTTTTTTGAAGCAGCTTAAATGGAGAATGAGCCAGAGTTTCCAGCAAAGCCAGTGAACGGCTTTCCGAAGTATAAAGTGCATAATTGCCTTCGCTGTTCCACCGCCCGCCAAATATCCGGGAGCCATTGCCCGATAAATCATCAGCATATTCTTCCTGCATAATGCGGTAAACATCCATCACTAATCTTTATGGAATTTATTAAGAATAAACACCCTGTTCTAGGCGGCCAAGTATTTTACTAACCATCTGGATACCAAAAGTTGTATCTAAAAAATCAAGTGGCTTTTTATTACCAAGCGCAGGCAATGGATATTTCAACCACTCACGGAAACCATCAGCATCTCCAATAACACTTGTACCCCTTACAGCAAAGGAAGCAAGCTCAAGCACTTTTTCAGTTTTATAGCTATCCATGGTTTCATTGGCATCTTTGCGTTGAAGGTTTCGGTGGGATGTATGCAGTAAATCGCTAAGCTGGCCCATCGAAATACCAAGATAATCGGCAAGGAAGAAAAGTGTATTTTTTTTGAGGCCTTTACGGGTTATTTCTATTAAATCAATATCATTATTTACAACATGAAGGTTGCTGCCTTTACCTCCCAATATAACTTTCATACTGTTAGTGGCAAGATACTGAACGGCCGGCTCTTCAAGCACCTGCAATGGTTCATTGCCTGCGGATTTATATTTTTTGGAAGCTTTCATAATCTTTTCTTTTTTATTACTCTACAAACGTACGTCTTTTTGGATAAAATATATCCATTTTGTCCAATTATTTTTTTTCTGTCAACTTTTCCAGAACATAATAGGTAATAGGGCAAAAGCTGGCGTTTTTTAAAGTAAGCTGTGGTCTTTTAAAAATAACATCTTCATCTGTGTAAGGAAACCGCTGGCAATCAGAGGGACGAACATCATAAATACTGCAGTAATTATCAGTACTCAAAAAAGGGCAGGGCTTTGTGTTTACCACATAATCTCCCTCATTATCAAGATGCAGGTATTGCTCAATAAACTCCCCTTCCTTTAGTTTTAAATGTTTCGAAATTCTCTTAATGTCGGGTGTTTTAAAACGTGGCGAATAGTTTTTGCAGCAGTTAGCGCATTGAAGGCAGTCAATTTTTTCAAATGCTTCTTCATGCAACTCAGGTAGTGCTTTCAACACTTTATTTTTATCAGCCCGGCTCAAAAACTGTTTATATTGTTTTAAGTGGTCTGCTGATTTTTTTTCCCAGTTATGAAGTAAGTCATCTTCCATAAAACAAATATCGTTTTTAAACTGGTTAAAATATATTTCAAATAATTGCCTGCTTTTTTACCTTTAAATTAATTAATTTGTACGAAATTTCACCCCCATGTTGACAGTAATAGTACCGTTGGATTTTTCAGAAACCTCACTGAATGCCGCCCATTATGCCGCCAAAATGTATAAAGACAGGGCAGATATTAATCTCATCCTGTATCACTTTTATACTGATGGAGAAGATACTTCCATGGAAGAAAACTATCTCAAAAGCCTTAAAAATGAACTAAGCAGTGCGGCAAAAAATATTGAAACAATACTGGAGTCAGGCGATAATTTTATAGACAGCCTTGCTGCATTTGCCCATGTTAAAGGAGCCTATATGATAATAATGGGTTTAACAGGCAAAACTCCGCTGGCCCGGCGTTTTTCGGGAACCAACACCTTAAAAATGGCCGACAAAAATATTTGTCCAATATTAATTATTCCACCGGATGCTGCATTTAAAAATATCAAAAATGTATTGATAACATCCGAGATGAAATATGTAGAAGAATCGCCTGCCTTGCTTGCAGTAAAAAGAGTACTGCAGGATTTTAAACCATTACTGCACATTTTAAATGTTGACAGCAATCATTATGTTTCTTTAACAACAGGCTATAAAGAAGAAAGGGATAAAATGGAGGCCTTACTTGCCGAATTCAACCCCGAATTTTATTTTATGCGGCTCTATGATTTTCATGAAGCTGTCAACTTATTTACCGAGGATAAGGAAATTGATATGATAATTATAGCCCCAAAACACCATAGCTTTTTTGAAAGATTGTTTAAAACACAGCACACCAGGCCAATGATTTACCAAAGCAAGGTTCCCGTTCTTGCTGTGCATGAATAATATTTCTTCTTAGTGTTCAGCAAAAAGCAGGTCTTTATCCTTCAGTTTTCCACAGAAGTAAACATGCCTTTATAATAGCACCAAATCTTGCTGTGTTATCGTAATTTTGCGGCGGCAATAATAAACAAGTATCAATCCCCAAATACGATGAATCTTTTTGAACAACAGCAAAACGAATTTACAGCAAGGCATATCGGTACAAAAAACGAAAACGATACCAGCGAAATGCTTAAAGTAACCGGCGCAGCATCCCTTGAAGAACTTATCAGCAAAACAGTACCTTCTTCCATTCGTTTAAAAAAACCTTTAAAGCTTCCGGCAGCACAAAGTGAGTTTGAATATTTAACCGAACTGAAAAAAATTGCTGCTAAAAACAAAGTATTTAAAACCTACATCGGCCAGGGCTATTACAATACCATCACACCAAGTGTGATACTGCGTAATGTTTTTGAAAACCCCGGATGGTACACCCAATACACACCTTACCAGGCTGAAATTTCGCAAGGCAGGTTAGAAAGCCTTTTGAATTTTCAAACAATGGTTTGTGATTTAACAGGACTTGAATTATCCAACGCAAGTTTGCTGGATGAAGCAACTGCTGCTGCCGAAGCAATGGCAATGGTATTTCACCACAAAAACAAATCGGATATTATTGCAGCTCCTAAATTTTTTGTTGACAACAATATTTTTGCACAAACAAAAGAAGTTTTATTAACCAGGGCCACACCAATAGGAATTGAATTGGTATATGGCGATTATAAAACTTCCCTGTTAGATGAAACATATTTCGGGGCAATCGTTCAATATCCAAACAGCATTGGTTCAGTAGAAGATTACCGTGAATTTATTAATAAAGTTCATGCAGTAAAAGGTTATGTTGTTATGGCTACCGATTTGCTGGCGCTTACTTTATTAACGCCTCCCGGCGAACTGGGTGCCGATGTTGCCGTTGGCTCTGCTCAACGCCTGGGAGTGCCACTTGGTTACGGCGGGCCGCATGCTGCCTTCTTTGCCACCAAAGATGAATTTAAAAGAGGAATACCCGGAAGAATCATTGGTGTAAGCATTGATGCACAAAATAACCGTGCCCTGCGAATGGCTTTGCAAACAAGAGAGCAGCATATTAAAAGAGAAAAAGCGACTTCAAATATTTGTACAGCGCAAGTGCTACTGGCGAACATGGCCGCGATGTATGCGGTTTATCACGGTCCTCAAGGACTAAAGG
>JANNAM010000211.1:0-12436 GCA_031384415.1 Bacteroidota bacterium | reverse complement strand
CATTGAACGTCCAGCCAGTCTTCCGAGTTAGTGTTGTATGTTTGCCTTTCGTAAATTTTCTTAACCGCTTAATTTTAGATATTGTATTAGGGTTGTCTAAAAAAGTATAGACATAGGATATTACAGGGTTTGGAGTTAAATGGAGTACGTGGCAAATGTATATAAACCTTCATTCATTATTCCCATTGCAATTCATAGTTTCTTTTTGAAAAAAGTTATTTAATTTTTCTTTGTTCTTTAAGAGCAAGAAAAAACCCTGCACCAAATAATAAAGTCACAAGTCCAGATATATACGGCATTAATTCAGTCATTTTTACTATGTTTTAATAGTTTTAAATAAATTCCAAAGCATAAAATAGTAGGAACCCAAAGGCCAACAAATATTGCATGTTGTTGATCCCCATTAAACCATAAAGCTTCTGAAAAAATAAGAGAGACTAAAGCGGCTATAAATAGTAATTTGTCTGCTATAGTAAATTTATTGAACATTGTACTTATTTTATATCCTACTCATATGGCTTTTCGGTTTCGCCCCGTTTTTTGATATGGGTTCTGGTCTCCATAATTTTTAGTTATAACGGATAACAATAATCTTGAGAAATTGTTTTGTCCTTGCCATTATAATACATTAATTAATATTTTGGTCTTTTTAAATTATTAAATCAACTAAGTCGCAGATATTTAATATGTGTAAAATAATGTTTAGGGTTACGTACACCTAACTGGTATTAGTCCAGATGGGGAATTTTATATTGTACAAAGTGGCCCTATAGCTATCGGGTAGCATAACGATGATGCCATGAAAGGCTGAAGCTGGTAACATACGATTTCTCTCCGCCCCGGCGGATAGAAATAACAACAAAAAAGCCCCAGGCTAAGAATAACCCGGAGCTGTATTTATTCACCTTTAAAAAAGACTTAAGTAATGTTTTAGTTGTTGCGTATGCTTCATAAAAATACACATTTTATCCAAAACATAACTAATATTTTAAGTGGCGGCAAAATAAAAACCCACCGGTTAAAGTGGGTTTTATATTCTTAACTGTGTTGTTATTAATACCTGTAATGTTCTGGTTTGTAAGGGCCCGTTTTTGCTATGCCAAGGTAATCGGCCTGCTCGGTAGTAAGTTCATCAAGCACCACACCAATTTTCTTTAAATGAAGGCGGGCAACTTTTTCATCCAGCAATTTTGGCAACACATATACTTTGTTTTCGTATTTGCTGTGGTTGGTCCACAGTTCAATTTGTGCCAGGGTTTGGTTACTGAAAGAATTGCTCATTACAAAACTTGGGTGGCCGGTGGCGCAACCGAGGTTAACAAGGCGGCCTTCTGCCAACACGATAACATCTTTACCATCTATATTGTAAATATCAACCTGTGGTTTGATGGTATCTTTTGTGTGGCCGTAATTATTGTTGAGCCATGCTATGTCAATTTCAATATCGAAGTGACCAATGTTGCAAACAATGGCTTTGTCTTTCATTGCACGAAAATGTTTTTCGGTAATCAAATCACGGCAACCGCTTGCAGTAACAATGATGTCGGCTTCGGCAACTGCATCAATCATGCGCTTTACTTCAAAACCGTCCATGGCAGCCTGCAAAGCACAGATGGGGTCAATTTCGGTAACAATAACACGGCAGCCTGCACCTTTCAGCGAAGCAGCAGAACCTTTGCCCACATCGCCATAACTTCCTACAACGGCAACTTTGCCAGCCATCATTACATCGGTGGCACGGCGTATAGCATCTACCAAACTTTCTTTGCAACCATATTTGTTATCAAATTTAGATTTGGTAACAGAATCATTTACATTAAATGCAGGAATGGGTAAAGTGCCGGCAGCCATTCTTTCATACAGGCGGTGAACACCAGTAGTTGTTTCTTCGCTGAGGCCTTTAATATGCTGAATCAGTTCGGGGTATTTATCAAAAACAATATTGGTAAGGTCGCCACCATCATCCAAAATCATGGTTAATGGTTTATCGGCACCACCAAAAAACAAAGTTTGTTCAATACACCAGTCGGCTTCTTCAATGCTTTGTCCTTTCCAGGCAAAAACGCCAATGCCTGCAGCGGCAATTGCAGCGGCTGCATGGTCTTGTGTACTGAAAATATTGCAACTGCTCCATTTAACTTCGGCGCCCAGGGCAACCAATGTTTCAATAAGCACAGCGGTTTGAATTGTCATGTGAAGGCAGCCTGCAACCCTTGCACCTTTCAGTGGCTGGCTTGGGCCATATTCTTCACGAATTGCCATCAGGCCGGGCATTTCTGCTTCGGCTAATTTAATTTCCTTACGGCCCCACTCGGCCAGGCTCATATCCTTCACTTTATACGGAAGGCTGAAATCTATTGTGTTTTTTGTAACTGTACTCATAACTGTTTATAAATTTTCGGCAAATGTACTATTATAACCTGTAACAGCACAGGTTTTGTTGAAGTATTTATGGGGTTACGGACATAAGTTTTTCATGGGGGTCATCGTTGCGTCGCAATCCTTTCATCGGCATACCAATGGGCAACTTTTACCAAAGCATAGAACGAAGGTTGCAGGGCATTAGCTTTTGGTGCTGTAATAAAATTACCTGGTAGTTATTTTAAGGTTGGGTGCAAAGAAAAGATGGCCCTGTGTATCTTTTGCCACCACATCAAAGAAAAAGAATTCCTCGCCGGTTTGCAGTTCATCTTTAATAATTTTTAGCCATAGTTCGGGCAGGGGAGTTTCTCTAAAAATTTGCGAAACGATGCTGCTGCTTGGAGAAGTGCGGCCGGTTTGTTCATCTTCAGTTACAGTTCTTCTTTTATAAAGAAACTGGTAGGTTACGATTGTGTAAGCATTTTTTTTGTCATCAGTAACTTTTAGCGGCAGCGTAATTAAATGGTTTGCTTCGTCCACCATTACCGATACTGAATCGGAGTAAGCTGCCAAAACTGTTTTTACTTTTGGCGGTTTCCACTTGGGAGCGGTAGTTGTTTTGGGCTTTGGAGTTTGCGCCTGCACCTGAAGGCCTGTTACCAGTAAAACGAACAGTAAACCTAAACAATATTTCATTTTTCAGCTTTTTAGCAAAACGAAATTACTTTATTTAAAGTATTGGTTTGGCCACAGATTACACGAATTCACACGAATTAACACTAATTACACAGATTTTTAAAGAGTGGCAAGGCTTTCTTCAATTGCTTTGATTCTTGCAAGTGCATCGGCTTTCTTTTTTTGCTCCATTGCCAGTACTTCGGGTTTGGCATTGGCAGTAAATTTTTCGTTGCTTAGTTTTTTTTCTACCGATGACAGGAACCCGTTTTGATGTGCAAGGTCTTTCAATAAATCTTCTTTTAAACCGGCTGTATCTATTTCTTTATTGGTTACAATGTAGAATTTATCTTTTTCAATATTGATAACACTTGAGTTAGGGATAGCTTCGTTTGTGTAAGTAAATGATTCTGCATTTACCTGCCTGCTTATAATAGATTCAATGTTTTTATACCCTGCCTCGTTATCGGTTTGTAAAAACAATTGTATTGTTTCCTTTGGCTTCAGCAAATTTTTATTTCTTGATTCCCTTACTGCAGTAATTACTTTTTTTAATAAATCGCCCTGCTGCAACACTGCCGGTTCTGTATTGCCGGCCGCCGGCTGCAATTTTACAGTTAAATCATCTTTATTCTCTTTCAGCAAATGATAAATTTCTTCTGTTACAAACGGCATAAAGGGATGAAGCAATTGCATCAGCTCTTCAAAATAACCAACCGTTTTATCATACACTGCTTTATCAATAGGTTGTTCAAATCCCGGTTTCACCCATTCTAAATACCAACTGCAGAAATCATCCCATACCAAACTGTAAATAACTTTCAGTGCTTCACTCAGTTTAAACTGCTTCATTAAAGTATCTACTTCAGCCTTCACTTCATTCAGTCTGTTTTCAAACCAATCAACTGCAAAATTTTCAGTTGTCTGTTGTCCATTGTCTGTCGTCCGCCCTTCCCACATCTTCACCAGCTTCAGCGCATTCCATATTTTATTGATAAAAAAACTTCCCTGCTTTAGAGTGCTTTCTTCTTTTACATCAAATAATAAATCGTTGCCTGCGGGGGAGGAGATCATAATTCCAAAACGAATGGCATCGGCACCGTACTTATCAATCAATCCCAATAAATCGGGTGAGTTGCCGAGGCTCTTACTCATCTTTCGGCCCAGTTCATCTCTTACAATGCCGGTAAAATAAACATCTTTAAAAGGAATTTGTTTTTCATATTCCAGGCCGGCCATTATCATTCTTGCCACCCAGAAGAAAATAATTTCCGGTGCTGTTACCAAGGTGTTGGTAGGGTAATAATATTTTACTTCTTCATTGCCGGGGTTGCTGTATCCTTTAAAAACTTCAAAGGGCCAAAGCCAGGAGGAGAACCATGTGTCCAAACAATCTTCATCCTGGGAAAGCTTCAAGCTGCAAGCTTCAAGTTGTGCAGCATCCGGGTTACTAATGCCTTCTTCTTGCAGCTTGTAGCTTGCAGCATGTAAAATATTTTCAGCTACAAATGCTTTTCCTTCCTCATCATACCATGCAGGAATGCGATGCCCCCACCAAAGCTGGCGGCTGATGCACCAGTCTTTGATATTTTCCATCCAGTGGCTGTAAAGGTTTTTAAACTTTGCAGGATGAAAATTTATTTCTCCATTTTTTACAACACCCAATGCAGGCTCACTCAATTTTTTCATGCTCACCCACCATTGCAGGCTAAGGCGTGGTTCTACAACAGTGTCAGTCCTTTCACTATAACCAACTTCGCTGGTATAATCTTCTGTTTTAAATAGGTATCCTTTTTCTTCCAGTTCTTTTACAATCTTTTTTCTTGCTGCAAAACGTTCTTCTCCGATATAAATTTGTGCTTCAGCATTCAGCGTTCCGTCTTCATTAAAAATATCAATTACTTCAAGATGGTGTTTTCGTCCAAGCTGGTAATCGTTGGTATCATGTGCCGGAGTAACTTTTAAAGCGCCTGTGCCAAAATCCATGGTTACATAATCATCTGCAATAATCGGTATGCGGCGGTTGATTAATGGAACCAGTGCAAATTTTCCAATTAGGTTTTTGTAACGTTCATCTTTTGGATTTACGCAAATGGCCGTGTCGCCCATGATAGTTTCGGGGCGTACGGTGGCAATTATTATGCTGCCGTCTGTCGTCTGTTGTCCATCAACTCCAATTGAGTACTTCAAATAATACAACTTCTGCCTTGTCTCTTTCCTTATCACTTCTTCATCGCTCAATGCAGTTTTAGCAACCACGTCCCAGTTAATCATACGCTTGCCACGATAAATATGTCCTTTCTTGTACAAATCAATGAACACACTTATCACAGACTTGTAGTAATCACCATCCATGGTGAAAGATGTTCTGTCCCAATCGAGGCTGCAACCTAATTTTTTTAACTGCTGTAAAATAATACCGCCGTATTTTTCTTTCCATTCCCAGGCATAGCTCAAAAATTCATCTCTGCTCAAACTTGCTTTTTGAATTCCTCTTTCTCTCAACATCTGCACAACCTTTGCTTCGGTGGCAATGGAAGCATGGTCGGTGCCTGGCACCCAGCAGGCATTTTTTCCCTGCATTCTGGCACGGCGAACCAAAATATCCTGGATAGTATTGTTAAGGCAATGCCCCATGTGCAGCACACCTGTTACATTCGGCGGCGGAATTACAACTGTATAAGGTTCTCTTTCATCGGGTGTGGATGCAAAATATTTTTTATCCAGCCAATGCTGGTACCATTTTTCTTCGGCCTGCTGATGTTCGAAATTTTTACTTAGTTCCATGCGATAATTTTTTTGTACCAAGCAGCAACGCTTTACTCAACTTCATTGGCGTCGCACTCTTGTACTGTATCTCTTTATTCTTCGTTTTTAGTGTGGCAAAGGTAATAAATAACTGCCTTGGAAAGGGCTGCATAAATAAGTAAATTGCATCTGCTAAATCGTAAATCTAAAATCATAAATCTGCAATCGAATTGTATGCAATAGTAGATATAGAAACAACCGGTGGTTATGCTGCTGCAAATGGCATTACCGAAATTTCTGTGTACGTACATGACGGAACAAGAGTGGTAAAACATTTTGAAACGCTTATTAATCCTCAGCAGGTTATTCCACGATACATTACCGCACTCACCGGTATTGACAATGCAATGGTGGCCAGTGCACCAACCTTTGAGGAAATTGCTGAAACACTTTACGAAATACTGGAGCCTAATATTTTTGTGGCACACAATGTAAATTTTGATTTCAGTTTTGTAAAACACCAGTTGAAAAATGCTGGGTTTGATCTGGTGCCACGGAAATTATGCACTGTTCGCCTGGGAAGAAAAATATTCCCCGGCCTGCCTTCTTACAGCCTTGGCAATCTTTGCCGCTCGTTAGAAATAAAAGTAGAAAACCGTCACAGGGCCGGGGGCGATGCAAGAGCGACTGTAAAATTATTTGAACATTATCTTGCCAACAACGGCGAAGCATTTATTGCAGAGATGCTTAAAAAATCTTCGAAAGAACAATGGCTGCCTTTGCACCTAGATAAAAAAGAAATTGAAAAACTGCCCGGTAAACCCGGTGTTTATTATTTCCATAACAGCAAAGACAAAATTGTGTATGTGGGCAAAGCCATTAATCTTAAAAAAAGAGTAAGCAGCCATTTTACACAAAATGACCCCGATAGAAAACGACAAAATTTTTTACGGAACATTTATAAAGTGACTTATAAACAATGCGCCACAGAACTGGAAGCAATTGTTTTTGAAAGTACCGAAATAAAACGCCTGTGGCCAAAATACAATAACAGCCAGAAGCAACCCCTTCAAAAATATGCTTTGTATTTGTTTGAAGATGCAAGAGGTTATTTAAGGCTGGCAATTGACAGGAAGAAAAAAAATTTGCAGCCATTGTACATTTTTAATTTACTGCACGAGGGATTAACATTGCTTAAAAAAATGGTGGAAGAATTTGATTTGAATGCGAAGCTTTGTTTTTTAGATAAAACTGCTTTTGATGAGAATGACGCCGCATTTTTAGAACAGCCTGTTATCTACAATGGCAAGGTTAAAATTGCTTTGGAAGCCTTGAATGAAAAACTGCCCACTTTTGCTTTGATTGATGAAGGGATTAAAGCTGATGAGCAACTTTGTTTATTGGTAGACCGTGGCAGTTTCTGGGGCATGGGTTATTTACCAAAATCATTTGCTGTTACTTCTTCAGGCGAACTGAAAAATTATCTTAATCCATATACTGATAACGATTATATCTGCAACAGTATTTATTCATTTGCAGAATTGAATCCCGGTAAAAAAATAAACTTAATTAGGTAAACTGGTTTAGCATCGAAATAAACTCTTTTCTGTCAATCATTCTTGCTCCCAAACTTTCTAAGTGAGCAGTATAAACCTGGCAATCTATCAGTTGAAGGTTTTGCAACTTGAGTTGCTGAACCAATTTTATAAAAGCAAACTTACTAGCATTGCTTACTTTACTGAACATGCTTTCGCCAAAAAATACTTTGCCAATCATTACGCCATATAATCCGCCAACCAGTTCGCCATCACGCCAGGCCTCTGCACTCAGAACATAACCCAGTTCATGCAGTTTTGAGTAGGCTTCAATAATATCAGGATGAATCCATGTTCCATCCTGCTCTTTTCTGGTTATTGTTTTACAATTTTTAATTACATCCTTAAATGCTTTATTCATCGTAAACCTGAAATTTCCGTTGTTTAAAACTGTTTGCATGCTTTTGCTCACTTTTATTTCTCCGGGAAACAATACAAAACGTGGGTTAGGGCTCCACCAGCAAATAGCTTCTTCTTCATTGTACCAGGGAAAAATACCGCTTTTGTAAGCCAGTAATAACCGGTCTGTGTTTAAATCGCCACCAATGGCAAGCAAGCCTTCTTCATCGGCTTCTTCAACATCGGGAAAACTTATTGCATCTCTTGTAATAAACATGACTAAAAGTAAAGAGAATAAAAAAAGTTCTGACATTTAGCAGAACTTTTTTTGAAATGATAGTTTTAGGGGTTTATTTTTTTCCGGTGAATGCTGAAAGTTTAACAGCTAAGTAAGCAGAAAAATTCCTGAGTTTTATTTCTGCGCCATTGGTTTGCCTGTCCTTGGGCACCACATTTTTTAAACCTGACTGGTACTGAATCCCCATTTTTACTTTGTTGAAATATAGCCCGGATGTAAAATTCAATCCAAAATCTGTTGTTGATCTGTTGTCGGCAGTAGTTTCGCCAAACTTTAGTTTTATCCAGTCGCTGGCACCACTGTTTTTGTATTTTCCTGTTAATGCCAGTCCGCCATAAACACCAAAACCAAAATAAACGGAAAGGTCTTCAACATTAAAATAATTTATTTCGATATTAAGCGGAATATCAAAATAGGTTGCTTTTAAATTAAACGAACTGTTGTTGTAACCTCTGAAATTGATAGTTGGCCTTGCAACAATATTTACCTTTTTTGCAAGTGCTAAACTAAGTTCGGCTCCAATGCCAGAGCTAAACCTCAAGTTGCCGCTTGTAGAAGTTGATTTGGCAGTGGCAATACCCAAATGCCCGGCAACGTAAGTTGTAATTTTTTGTGCTGATGTACTTGAATATGTTACAATAGAAATAAGAATAACTCCAACTATTTTTTTCATGATATAAATGTTTATGCAAATGAAGTTATTTATCATAAGCAGCAGCATACCCTGTATTGGGTATTTTAAATAAAAAAAGTTCAACCCGAAAGTTGAATTGTAATCATTTTTTTTATAAAATTATTTTAGAAATTTCTTCCGCCTGCTGGCCTTGGCTTTGGTAATTCTTTTCTTGGAATTTTTTCAGCTCTCTGTGCAGTATTGTAAACAAAAGACGCAATAATTGTGGCTGCCTGTTTTAAATCTTCTGGAATCAAATGGTCATATGTATCCATGTTTGTGTGATGTGTTCTTGTATCATACTCAATTTCATCCTGTATAAACTGAAAGCCCGGAATACCAACTCCGTCAAAGGAAAGATGATCGGTGCCGCCTGTGTTGCTTACTGTAACAGTAGTGGCTCCTAAATCATGAAATGGTTTCAGCCATTCTTCAAAGATTGGGCCAGCAGCTTTGTTGCCTTGTAAATAGATGCCTCGTATTTTTCCTGTGCCGTTGTCTAAATTATAGTAGGCAGAAATTTTGCTGTGTTCAGGTTTCAATACCATGTCTGCCCGGTCGGCAAAATGATTTTTTACATAGTTTGAAGAGCCAAATATTCCCTGTTCTTCGCCGCTCCATAATGCAATGCGAATAGTTCTTTTTGGCTGCAATCCTGTTTCTTTAATAATACGCATTACTTCCATCATCACGGCACTGCCGGCTGCATTGTCAGTGGCGCCGGTTGCTCCGTGCCAGCTATCTAAGTGGCCGCCAAGCATTACAATTTCATCTTTCAGCACCGGGTCGGTTCCCGGAATTTCTCCTACCACATTGTAGCCTTTTAAATCTTTATCGTAAAAAGTTGTTTTCACATCTGCTTCCATTTCTACTTTTACTCCTGAATTTACCAAACGCTGTATTCTTAAATAATCATCGCTTGAAAGCATCACCCATCCATAATTATTCTCAGCATCTTTAGCATAACTGCCGCCATTTTGCACAAATAAAGTTCCGTCGTTTCCGCTGCGGCTCATGCTTAGTACCAATGCAGGCTTTTCTATTTTATAAAAATCGCCCATTTGCCTTGCAAGCGACATTTGCTGGCGGCGGGCTGTCAACATTTGCGGATTAAAATTATTATTAGCCTGCCTGCGGCCTGTGTCGGGTTTTGAATTTGCCATTTTCTGCAAATCATCATCTGTAAACCTGTTGCCATCTGCAGTAAAAGAAGGGTGCAAAGTATCATTTGAGTAAAGCATCACAATCTTTCCTTTTAATTTGCCCGAATAATTTTGATATAATTCAGCAGAATCTTTTGCCTTAATTAAAATTACATCGCTGCTCATTATTTTTTTACCAGGCGTTCCGCCTGTCCATGCTCTTGGAATAGCAATAACAGGAAAATAATAAGGTGCTGTAACTGCAACATAGCAGCGGTTTTGCTCCCAGCCTGTTCCAAAATCGCCCCAGGGTTCAAGCACTGTATTTACCAATCCCATTTTTATCATTTCATCTTTTGCCCAGTTTGCTGCCCGGAAAAAACCGGGAGAATTGGTAAGCCTTGGCCCGCTTGCATCGGTTAAATGAAAGGCCAGCTCCATGACTTTGGAATTATCGAGGCCCTGTTTTTTTATTTTGGAGATTGCATCATCTGTTTGGGCAAAAAGCAAACTGCTGAACAAAGCAAATGCTGTAATAAGAAGAAATTGTTTTCTCATTTTATAAGTAATTTTAGTTGGAGCGTAAAATAATCCTTTTTTTAATTACTAAAAATGTATTTGTATAAGTGGCATCAGGTAGGATAAAACCCAATCTTTTTTGATTGGGTTTAAAAATGATATAGTGAACAGTAAATCTCTACCTGGATGCTTCTATATAACTCTCCATCGGTTCGCAGGTGCAAATCAAATTCCTGTCGCCAAATGTGTTGTTGATACGGGCAATGGATGGCCAGAATTTATTTTTGGTTACATACGCCAGCGGAAAAGCTGCTTCCTGCCTGCTGTATGTATGATTCCATTCATCGCTACAAATAACGGCCTGTGTGTGTGGTGAGTTTTTTAAAGCATTATCAACCTTATCTGCTTTGCCTTCTTCTATTGCTTTTATTTCGTGGTAAATGCTGATGAGTGCTTCGCAAAAACGATCCAGTTCGCCTTTGTCTTCACTTTCTGTTGGTTCAATCATGATTGTGCCCGGCACGGGAAAACTCATTGTTGGTGCATGAAAACCATAATCCATCAAACGCTTTGCAACATCTTCTGCTTCGATGCCTGCTGTTACTTTAAACGGCCGCAGGTCAACAATAAATTCATGAGCACAAAAACCTTCAGCGCCAGTGTATAAAATTTTATAAAACTTTTCTAACCTTGCTTTCATGTAGTTGGCATTCAGAATGGCATATTCAGTAGAGGCTTTTACACCATCAACACCCAGCATTCTTATATAACCATAGCTGATTAATAAAATGCTTGCACTGCCATAAGGTGCTGCAGAAACAGCGTGAATATTTTTAGTTGTGTTGTCTAATTTATTATGGCCGGGCAAATAGGGTTTCAGTTTATCATTTACACATATCGGGCCTACGCCCGGGCCGCCGCCGCCATGAGGAATGGCAAAAGTTTTATGCAGGTTCAAATGGCAAACATCGGCGCCAATCATGCCGGGACTTGTTAAACCAACCTGTGCATTCATATTGGCACCATCCATATAAACCAATCCGCCATTGTCGTGAATAATTTTGCAAACCTTCCTGATGCTTTCTTCAAACACACCATGCGTACTAGGGTATGTAACCATCAGGCCGGCCAAATCATTTTTATGCTCTTCGGCTTTTAATTTTAAATCTGCCACATCAATATGTCCTTCGTCATCACTTTTTATTACTATCACTTTCATGCCAGCCATTATTGCACTGGCGGGGTTGGTGCCATGGGCAGAAATAGGGATCAGCACAATATTCCGGTGGCTTTCATTTCTGTCTGCATGATAAGCCCTGATAGTAAGCAAGCCTGCATATTCACCCTGTGCTCCGCTGTTGGGTTGCAGTGAACAAGCTGTAAATCCGGTGATCTTACATAAATATTCTTCTAATTTTTTAATGATGTACTGGTAACTTTTTGTTTGTGATGCAGGGGCAAAAGGGTGAATGCCGCCAAACTCGGGCCAGCTTACCGGAATCAATTCGCTGGCTGCATTTAATTTCATAGTGCAGCTTCCTAAACTAATCATGGAAGTGTTTAAGCTTAAATCTTTATTCTCCAGCGATTTTATATAACGCATCATCTGGCTTTCGCTGTGATGGGTGTTAAAAACCGGGTGTGTTAAATACACGGATGTTCTTTGCAGCGAATTTATTTTACCAAATAAAGCAGCTGCTTCATCAAAAAATAAAACAATATTTTTTTCTGTTGCGGCTTTAAAAATTGCGGCCAGATTTTTTTCGGTTTCGCCAATATAATTGGAAGCTACTTCATCAATTGAAATTGTTACTGTTTCGTTTTCATTGTAATGAAAATTTGCCTGGTTGTTTTCTGCTGCTTTTTTAAATGCATTGATATCCGGTACTTCAAAAGTGAGGGTATCAAAAAAATGACTGTTTAAAATTTTGATGCCGGCATTTTCCAAACCTTTTGCAATGGCAGCGGTTAAAATATGAATGCGCTGTGCAATTTTCTTTAACCCGTCGGGGCCATGATAAACAGTATACATCGCCGCCATGTTTGCCAGCAATGCCTGGGCTGTACAAATATTTGAAGTCGCTTT
>JANNAM010000199.1:0-12623 GCA_031384415.1 Bacteroidota bacterium | reverse complement strand
CGTTAGGAAGCGAAATTTTTATGGGCCCGGCGTGCCTGAAGAATTTTTACTACACTGCATAAGGGATGAACCGTCAAAAAAATTTTTGTCCAGGCAGTGAAGCATCTTTGTCGCATCGCCATTTTATACCACCGTACTTTTTTTTGTCCGGGCTGCGAATCTATGTGCATCATCCTTGCATCGCCCTCTTGTACTGTAAACCATTGTTCAGCAAAACAAGCTCTCTCACTCAGTCCCAAATCTGCCCCGGCTTCGGCTTGGGCAGGCGGGGTTGAGTTTAATGATAAGCCTCCGGCATTTTTGCAGGAGTTTTTTTATGCTATTTTTCCACATTCACTAAAATTTGTTAATGTTATTGGCAGAGATAAAATATTTTTACGTGGCACAACGTTTGAACTAAGGATAACAATTTTAAACCCAACATGAACAAATTTCGTTTAGCTTATTTTATCATTCCTGTTTCTTTACTTTCAATTTTTTCTTTTACAACCGATAAAGGCAAAAAGAAAAAACCAGTTAATAAACCGGCAGCTGCCAAAGCTGCAAAGCCGGCGCCCATTGCAACTGCCGACTCTGTTGAAAATAACTATTACATTATTATTGATAAAAGCGATTACGAACTGAAAGTGTATGACGAAGAAGGATGGTATGCAACATACCCCGTAGTTTTTGGCAGCAAAGATTTAAGTGACAAACAAAAAGAAGGCGACAAACGTACACCAGACGGCAAATTTAAAATCATCCTGAAAAAAATTCATAGCAAATGGGGGCCCGAATTATTACTGGATTACCCCAATGAAACAAGCTATCAAAGATTTAATAGCCGCAAAGCAAACGGAACCATTTCTAAAACTGCAAAAATTGGCAATGGCATTGCTATCCATGCCACCCGCCCTCAGGAAGAATGGACAGTGGATAATTTTTATAACTGGACCGACGGATGTGTATCTGTAAAATATACCGAGATGAAAGATTTGTACAGTTATATACAGGTGGGTACGCAGGTTACCATTCAGCAATAAAAAGTAAACTCCCATCGCCATAACTTAAAAAACGAAAATTATTTTCTAAAGCATAGGAATATATATTTTTCCAATTTTCTCCAACAGCAGCAGCAACCAATAACAACAAAGTAGAGTTGGGCTGATGAAAATTTGTAACAATTGCTTTTGCAATTTTAAACTTATAACCTGGGGCTATTAAAATTTGAGTAGATGTAAATAAATTATTTACTTTTTTATTCCTCAGCCAGGTCAGCAAAGCATTCAAAGCATCAGCAGGCTTGATTCCTTTATCCAACTCATCATATACTTCCCATTGAGTTAGCTGTAATTGCTCAGCTTCAGGATAAAGCAACACTTTAACTCCCAGCCAATAAATGCTTTCGATGGTGCGTAAAGATGTTGTACCAACAGCAACAATGGTATTATTTAAGTTAGCTAACAAATTTTCTATTGTTTGAATATTCACATCAATCCATTCGGCATGCATTTCATGTTGTTGCATTGATGCAGCTTTAACAGGTTTAAATGTACCTGCACCAACATGAAGTGTAACAAATGCAGAAGAAATATTTTTATCCTTTAACCCAGAAAAAACATGTTCAGTAAAATGCAAGCCGGCTGTTGGCGCTGCCACCGAGCCATCATGTGCTGCATAAATGGTTTGGTATCTTTCTTTATCGGCTTGTTCCGTTTTTCTTTTTATATAGGGCGGCAAAGGAATATCACCAGCTTGCTCAATCACTTCTGCAAAAGTTAAATGCGCTGGTTGCCAGCTAAATTCCACCACAAAAGCATCGGGCAGTTTTTCAACCAACTCAGCTTTCAATTCAATCTTTCCATTTCCAAAATCCTGTGTTAAGAATTTTTCTTTCCATTTACCTGCTCCCCCAATCATACATTTCCACCGCACCCTTTCTTTTTTACTCATGATGCTGCTGTACTCATTGTTTGCTTCGTAAGGTTCCAGACAAAATATTTCTATTTGGCCGCCTGTTGGTTTTGTAAATAATATTCTTGCCTGTATTACTTTGCTGTTGTTAAAAACGAGCAGGCTGTTTACTGGTAAATGCTGCTGAATATTTTTGTAAATATCTTCAGTTATCAATCCATCTTTGTAGATTAATAATTTTGAAGCATCTCTTTCCTGCAATGGATAAAGAGCAATTTTTTCGTCAGGAAGCTGGTAAGTATATTCCTGGATAGTTATGTTTTTAGGATCAGTCATTTTAAAAATGCACTTATTTCTGTCACCCACTTTTCATTTTCTTTTTTGCAGAGCGATTCATGGCCGCTGTTTTCATAAACAACTAATTTTTTTGCAGTGCTTATATTCCCATAGACATCATCAATCTCTTTTCTTGAAACCCTTGGGTCGTTTTGCCCCCATTGCAGTAAAACCGGGCAGGAAATTTTTTTTGCAAACTCAGAAGGCTTCATATTGAATGCCCAAAAACCATGCTCTACACCGCCCCAGAAAGTTATAAGCGTTGCTAAAGGTTCTGGCGGTATGTGCATTAGTTTAATTCTTCCTTCGGCTGCTGCCAGTATGGAACCAAAAGGCATTTCAAGAATTATTTTTGCAGGCTGCAAATCGTAATCACTGACTGCTTTGGTAATAGTAGCTGCCCCCATTGATATTCCCCAGAGTACAATATTTTTTTCA
Organism: Bacteroidota bacterium; assembly: GCA_031384415.1. Lineage (GTDB taxonomy): Bacteria > Bacteroidota > Bacteroidia > Chitinophagales > Chitinophagaceae > Ferruginibacter. The sequence continues at coordinate 9,956 of JANNAM010000199.1, read as the reverse complement.
CTTTTAGTTTTTATAAAATCGTAAGCAAGCTTTACATCTTCCGATTCATTATAACCAATGGTGCAGGTATTTCCTTCGCTGCTGCCATGAGCCCTGAAGTCAATCATAAAAGTGTTGTAGCCCATTTTCCGAAATTCTTCTGCTTCCTTTTTAACTCCCGACTTTGTGCCGCCATGGCCATGAAACAATAACACTGTTCCTTTTGAACTGTCAACAGGAACATACCAGCCCTGTAACTTCAAGCCGCTTTTAGTTGTGAGGTAAACATTCTCAAAAGCAGAATCTGCAGTTTCATTTTGCTTTTTGGCAGCTTTTATACCAAACAATGCTTCGTTTGTTTTATCCCAGCCTGATTTATCTTCCTGTTTTTTAACCGTCACTTCTCCATAATCATAAAAATGAGTGAACTTATAAGCATGAAAAGCAGTAATGATATTAACCAAAATAAAGAGAACAATAAATGTCTTCAGCAATATTTTCAGGAAACGTTTCATAGCAAAATTTGAAACTCAAAAGTAATTGAATTATGTAATTGTTTCAGAAAAAGCATCCGGTAAGTACATCATCAAAAATTAAGTTTATGAGAAAGTTAATCTTTTCGGTGTTGGTGATGTTAACCGTTACCGCACCGGCGCAAAACAACACAGCCGCTACTATTATTGAAGGAAGCAAAGCATTGGTTGATTTGGTAAGGGTATTTAAAACTCCGAAGAATTTATTAATTCAGTCGCCAGTAAGCGCCGTTAATACCGATAGTTGCAACCTGAAATCCTTGGCAGACATTTGTTATAAAAATACTTCCGGGAAACCTATAACAGTAAGTATTTACAAAAGAAATGGAGCCGGCTACGAAGCTGTTCCATTCATACTCAGAATTTCAAACAATAACCAGGAATGTTTGTATGAATTAAAAGCAGGCATTTATAAATACCGAATCGAAGCTGATGATGAAAAAGAAGAGAAGGATATAAAGAAAATAGTACTTAAAGAGGGTGAAATAAAATTGAAGGCGTGTGATAAAATTAAACAGGATATCGCAAAGCAGTAGAACCGGATTATAAGTTCATCTTCTTTCTGATTATAAGAGGTATCGCATTTTTATTTACCACAATGGCAGCTGTTTTAATGGTAAAATAATTTTCATCCATTATTAAAAAACCATCCAAGCTGTTGACCTTGCCCCAGGAATTTTTAATGTAATACCATATATGCCCTAGTTCATCTTTTGATAAACCAACAATATGCATCATGTGATCCATATAACTGCTGCTGTCGGCAAAAGCGGCCTGGCGGGCAGCAATAATATTATGAAAAGTATCGGGCAAAAATGCGCTGGCATTATTAAATGTAAATCCATCGTCGGTAACATCCCCGTTCCATAAAACAGTGTACCCGTTTTTTAAGGCGCTGTCCGTAATGGCAACAAAATCTTCAAACGGAACATTCATGTATTTATCAAAAGAATAATTGTATTTGTTTTCAAAAACGTATGGTTTATAAAATGGATGATGAGTGTAGGATATAATTTCAATATAATCGTCCGGGTTTAGTTTCAGGTAATTGTTCATGTAGGATACAGGCGTATAAACTTTTCCTTTTTCGGTAAAAGTTGCAGGTAATTTACCCAAATATTTATCTAACAACTGATTGATATACTTCCAATCCTCTGCTGATGGTTCCTTCTTTTTGTTCTTTACCATTTTAGCTACAAACCTTGTGATGGCAGTATCCAGCAAACTATGATTGTGATTTATTTCACCAGATGGTTTTCCATTGTAAACAGCTTCCGGCATCATCCCGTAATTTTTTAACACCCACTGTATATTATGAAACTGCCCGCCGGGAGTAAGGCAGTTGAGCCCGTATTTTTCAAGATGCAATATTATTTTTTGCAGCCATGCAAACCGGGCTGTGTGCATTTCGCTCAGGTCAATGTTATTCATTCCTTTCTTCATCAATTCACTTTCAATAAATGAATTGCCTGCAAAACTCCAGCAGGTGGAAGAAATGTATTGGTCTTTTACACTGGTGCATGGTACATTGCTTATAATATCAATGGAATGTTTTTCGGTTTTAATTACCTGAGCATTTACGTAAATGATGTTTGAAAAAACCAATGCAGTCAACAGAATTTGCCGGGGCATAGAAATAATTTTGTACAAGATACTGTTGTGCAAACGTGACACAATACCGTTTATTGGGTATAATTGTTAAGAAGTGTGTTAAACATATTTTCCTTATGGAATGACTGTTTGCTTTAAAAAATCTTTGGTCAAATCTGGTTTATTTAATTTGGTTAGCTTTCTTATAAAAAAATAAAGAAAGATTGCCTGACTTAGTATAAATATCAATACCAGGATGCCGTGATTTATAAATGTAGTATAAACATTCGCCAAACCACTTCCCCAGTCCTTTGAGCCATCTTCATATTTTCCAGTAAATACAATTTTATGTGTTTCTACAAGATCCTGAATACAAAAGAAGATAACGAAGCAAATTGTTTGCACAAACAACAATGGCCATGGCAATATTTTTTTCCTTACGATTTGTGCAATAATGCAAAGGATAAAAATAGCAGCGTACACATAAATAAAATATAAAACGAAAGCTAAAAAGAGACCAATAATTATCATTTAAGATTATAATTTTCCGTTCTTAATTTCCTCCACCACACCCGGGTCAAGCAAAGTAGATGTATCACCAAGATTGGAAGTTTCTCCTTCTGCAATCTTTCTTAAAATACGGCGCATTATTTTTCCGCTTCTTGTTTTGGGGAGGCCTGTTACAAACTGAATTTTATCTGGCTTGGCAATGGGGCCAATTACCCTTGACACTGTTTGCAGAATATCCTGCTTTCTTGAAGCTTCATCGCCATGATGGCCGTTGTAAATAACATAAGCATAAATGCCCTGTCCTTTTATATCATGCGGAAAACCAACCACCGCACTTTCCACAACTCCTGCATGCATGTTAATAGCATTCTCCACTTCGGCAGTGCCAATGCGATGGCCGCTTACATTCAATACATCATCCACCCTTCCGGTAATTCTGTAAAAACCATTTTCGTCTTTCAATGCGCCATCACCTGTAAAATATAAATTGGGATAGGCAGCAAAATAATTGGTGCGGCAACGTTCATGATCGCCCCAGGTGGTTCGTAACATACCCGGCCACGGAGCCTTGATGCACAAATTGCCAGACGCTAAAGCCCCTCCTTCGGAGGGGTTTGGGGAGGCTTTTTTTCCATTCTCATCAACCAATATTGGCTGCACACCCGGCATTGGCAATGTTGCCCAACCTGGTTTTGCAGGTGTGATGCCGGCAAAGTTGCTGATTAAACAACCACCGGTTTCTGTTTGCCACCAGGTATCTACAATCGGGCATTTATTTTTTCCAATATTATCATCATACCAATGCCATGCTTCTTCATTAATTGGTTCACCAACAGTGCCCAATATTTTTAAGGAGGATAAATCTTTTCCTTTCAATGGTTCTAAACCAAAGCCCATTAAACTTCTTATAGCTGTTGGTGCAGTGTATAAAATATTTACTTTGTGTTTATCAACGATGTCCCAAAATCTTCCTGCATCAGGATAAGTGGGAATGCCTTCAAACATTAAACTTGTGCTGCCGGCGCTCAGGGGGCCGTAAACAATATAACTGTGCCCTGTTATCCATCCAATATCAGCAGTGCAAAAATGTACATCGCCGGGCTGGTATTGAAATACATTTACAAAAGTGTAAGTCGTCCAAACCATATAACCGGCAGAACTATGTACCACCCCTTTTGGCTTTCCTGTGCTGCCCGAAGTGTATAAAATAAACAACGGGTCTTCTGCATCCATTTCCTCGGCAGGAAAAGAAACAACGCCGTCTTTTTCAATTTGTGTTTCTGCAAATTCCATTTCATCTTCCCACCACACATCTCTTCCTTTAATCATGCTAACAGGAATTCTTGTTCTTGTGTAAACAATTACTCTCTTCACCGTTTTGTTTCCAATCAGTGCATCATCAATTACAGATTTTAACGGAATATCTTTTGCACCACGGTAAGCACCATCGCAGGTAACAATAAATTCGGCCTGTGCATCTTCCAGCCTGTCGGCAATGCTTTGAGCGCTGAAGCCACCAAAGATTACAGAATGTATGGCACCAATTCTTGCACAACCCAATACTGCATAAGCCAGCTCAGGCACCATGCCCATATAAATACAAACACGGTCGCCTTTTTTTACGCCGTTGTTTTTTAATACCTGTGCAAACTGGCAAACTCTTTTGTGCAATCTTGCATAAGTAACTACTCTAACTCTTTCTTCGGGATTGTTGGGTTCCCAAATGATGGCGGGTTTATCAGCCATTGCAGGCAAATGGCGGTCAATGCAATTTTCGGTGATGTTTAATTTGCCGCCAATGAACCATTCAACTTTGGGCTCAGTAAAATTCCATTCCAATACCTTATCCCACTTCTTTCTCCATAAAAAATTATCGGCAACAGCAGCCCAAAAACCTTCCGGGTCTTCCACACTTTGTTTATATGCAGCATTGTATTCGTCGAAAGATTTTATCTGATAGGGGTATGACATAATCGTTATTTTTTCAAGACAATAAAAATAATTACATTCATCCAATAATCAACCTGGTAATTATGGCTACTACCAAAGGAATCGGCAAAGTAATCTTCTCTTCCTCCCTCGGCACTTTAATTGAGTGGTACGATTTTTATATTTTCGGCATGCTGGCCAAAACCATCTCGGTGCAGTTTTTTCCCGAAGGAAATGATACGGCTGCTTTATTAAGTACGCTGGCCATATTTGCCGCAGGCTTTTTGGTTCGTCCATTTGGGGCATTGGTGTTTGGCAGGCTGGGCGATTTGATTGGAAGAAAATATACTTTCCTGCTTACACTCGTTTTAATGGGCGGCTCCACTTTTTTAATTGGCCTTGTTCCATCTTATAAATCTATTGGCATTGCAGCGCCATTGCTTGTTTTATTATTAAGATTAATTCAGGGACTAGCATTGGGTGGCGAATATGGTGGCGCTGCTACTTATGTTGCCGAACATTCACCAGCACACAGGAGGGGATATTTTACTGCATGGATACAAACCACTGCAACGCTGGGTTTGTTTGTAGCACTGGGTGTTATCATGGCCGTAAAAAGTAACATGAGCGACGCAGCATTTACTGCCGAATGGGGCGGATGGCGCTATCCTTTCTGGATTTCAATCTTATTGGTGGGTGTTTCCATTTACATAAGGTTGAAGATGAATGAATCGCCTTTGTATGCCAAACTAAAAGCAGAAAAGAAAACATCGGTAAACCCGTTAAAAGAAAGTTTTGGGCACAGGGCAAATTTTAAAATGGTATTGCTGGCACTGTTTGGTGCAGTAATGGGGCAGGGCGTTATTTGGTACACTAGTCAATTTTATGCACAATATTTTTTAGAAACTACTTGTAAGATGGAGTTTATGCAAAGCCGCAGTATTTTACTTTGGGCAATTGTATTTGGCACACCGCTGTTTTTATTTTTTGGCTGGCTAAGCGATAAGATTGGAAGAAAATGGATAATCCTTACGGGAATGTTGCTGGGAGTTATTTTTTACAGGCCGATATTTAATACCTTTTTAAAAGACACGAATATTAGTGCACAGTTCTTAAAAACTCAACCTGCTATAGATAAGATAAAAACTTCAGCAACTGCTTCCACTACAGATACTATCAGTAAAAATGGCTTTATAACTTATATCACTCACAGTAGTACTAATTATGTTTTACCAGATGGAATAGGTTTTACCGAAAAACGGATTGATACACTTGTAAGTAGCGCCGCAGGATTGGAAAATACTTTGAACCAGGATTTAAAACCATCCCGTTCTAATATAATACTTCCAGCTTCTCTTAAATGGAAATTTATTTTTCTGGTCTGGATAATGATTGTTTTTGTAACCATGGTATATGGCCCAATTGCCGCATTTCTGGTAGAACTGTTTCCTACTAAAATAAGATATACAAGCATGAGCCTTCCCTATCATATTGGCAATGGTGTGTTTGGTGGATTGGTTCCCTTTATTGGATTATTGCTTACCACAACTTACGACGATCCTTTAGCAGGTTTGTGGTATCCTATTGGTGTGGCGGCATTGTGTTTTGTAATTGGGGTTTTATACCTTAGAAACAAAATTGATAAAGAAGTAACCGACTAAATTTTTCCCGAAAGACGTGAAGACGTCTTTCGGGAAAACAAAACAAAATATATGAACCAGTTAAAAAAAATAATGGGTGTTGTATGGATGCTGATTGCCCCGGTTATTATTTACTTTTTGGTTATGGGTGCTGTTCACAACATCAGCAGCACTGGCACAAAGGATATTAATAAACCCATTCCCTGGATAATCATTATAACCATTTTTACACCCATTGCCATTGGGCTGATGATTTTTGGTTACTATGCTTTAAAGGGAGAGTATGATAAACTGCCGGAGAGTTCGGAGGAGATTTCATAAACCCAATTATTCAACCCTCCCATTCTTATTAACTGGTAATTCAACAGAAACGGTTGTGCCGTTTCCTTTTTCACTTTGCATACTCAATGTTGCACCTGTCATTTTTACCAGGTCTTTTATAATAAGGTAACCAAGGCCATTGCCTTTACGGTTGTCGATATTGGCCGACGATACAATGAATTCATCTGCCATCACATTCTTGATCTGGTTGGCAGTCATCCCTACGCCTTCGTCTTTTACGCTTATCAATAAATTGTCGCCAGCGGGTATTGCAGCAATGATAATTTTTCCTTTCTCCGAAAAATTGATGGCATTGGTCAGCAGGTTATAGATGAGAATTTTCAAAGGTTCAAAATACTGATAAACCAATAGTTCGGTGTCAGCAGTATTTACCAATTGCAGACTTTTTTGTTTGGCCAGCGATTTTAAAACTCCCATCACCTGGTTAATCATTTCAAACAAATTAAACTGTTCTTTCACCATGCGCCTGTTTTCATTCTGGTATTTTATCCAGTTAAGGATATTGGTGGAAAGCAAATGCAGTTCCTGAGACGTATTGGTCATCTCCTGTATCGTTTCCTGCTGCAGTTCTTCCGACATAAGATTTCTTTTTGCCATCAGGTTTTGGCCTGCAACAGTTACAAACTTTAATGGCGTAACGATGTCGTGACTGATAATGGAAATAAGCCGTGTTTTTATAGTATTGTTTTTTTCAAGCACTTCATTTTTCTGCTGCAGCTCCTGAGTTTTTTCTGCCACCTGGTTTTCTAATTTCAGTTGCCTTACCCTGTATTGATTGGTTCTTATATGCAGGTAGAGCCATATCATACCAAGGGTTGCCAAAAAAACGAGTAAATAAAACCACCAGCTTTTGTACCATGGTGTTGTTATTGAAAAAGAAATTTCTTTATAAGTATAATTATTAAATCCAAAGCCGTTCAGTTTTCTTATCCGCAATCTGTATTTGCCTGATGGCAGATTATTGAATCTTATTTCTGCACCGCTTTCAAAGTTTACCGGCTTCCAGTTAAGTGTGTCGTTTAGCTGGTACTCGATGTAAATATTCTCTTTATTGCACCAGGCAGAAAATGCCAGGTGAATAGCAATATCGCCGGTGCCTGCAGGCAAGGCATGTTGAGCAAGATATTCCGGGTTCTTGTTTTCGTTATCAATAATAATATCATCAATATAAATATCGCCTGATGGCAAAACCGGTGTTGCTTTTTCCGGATTTACCCAAAGCAGGCCATCCATTGTAGGAAAAGAAATAGTATTGCTCCTCAATTTTAATGCACAAGGCGTACAGCCACCATTCAGCTCTGTCATTTCCATACCGTCCTTCTTGCCGAAGTAATGGTAATAAGCAGTGCTTGTATTTTTTTCAAACACATTCACCAGTTCATCAAGATTGGCTTTGAATAAACCCCGGTTGGTGCTTATCCAGCAATAGCCATTATCATCAGGAACAAAACAGTGGGTGTATAATAAATATTTGTTCTTATCAAGCGGCATTGATTTTACCTGTCCGTTTTTGTAGATGTAAAATCCGGAACCATAAGTTCCAAAAAAAACATAGTCTTTATATTTCCAGATGCTTCTTACACAAATATTTGATTTATTAAAAATGGTGTCGAACTTGTTGCTGGCAATATTAAATCTTAATAACCCTCCGCAGGTGGCAACAGCCAAAATGCCCGGGCTAATTTCAGCAAAATCAAATGTTACTACACCCTTAAGCTCTTTAGGATATTTATAAAGAACCTTCATACTGTCTCCATCAAGTATGCCAATCTCTTCCGGGTTGACGAGGTAGATATTCCCGCCAGATGCTGTTACAATATCACCTTTTTTTATTTTACCATATACTTTTGTTTCGCCTGTAATTTTATTAAACTTGTGCAAACAGTTGTAGCCAAGTTTAGCATTTCCCTGGCTGTACCAAAGCAAGCTGTCATTTGTATGCAAAATATTAAATGAGAATTTTCCCTGAATAGGCAAAGTATTCTTCGCAATAGTATTATCTCCAATAATATCGCTTTCGTTGGTTAATATATTGCCATCCGCAAGTTCAACCTGCGAATAATAAGAGTTCCTGTTTTTTGAATTGATGTCTTTTCTTTTTTTTGAAGCTACCCTGTTTTGATTTATTACAATAAGCCCTTTAGATTCGGTTCCTATAAAAAGTAATTTATTCTTTTCGCTGTACTGAACCGATTTAATATAAGAGCCTGCAGGGATGCCTGTAAAAATCAAATCAGCAATTATTGTTTTTCCATTGTAAGTTAATTGCCATGCATTTTCGCCATCAATAAAAACCGGATTGTCCATGCCGGTTTGCCAGTAAAAGAGATTGTTGCTACCCGATGCTTTTAATAAACCGCCGTTTCTTTCCACTGCCAAAACCCGGGCAAATGCCAGGCTTTTAATATCGAAAAGAAAAAACTGCTGCTGGGTATTTCTTATAAAAATATTATTGCCAATTTTGAAAGTTGCGTTAATATTCTCTTTTTCAAAAGGCATTTCAAGAGGAGCCTGCAAATTTATAGACTGGAAATAAAGTGTGCCGTGGCTTTGTATAAACAGCGAAGTATCGCTCAGGCAGATTATTTTGTCAATAGACGTTGCAAATGCGACCGACCTTGCCTGGCCGGCCATTTTACGAAAAATAGTATCTGACGCACCCAGCAGGTAATAATTACTAAGATATGGATTGTTGCTGCTGCTTACATCCGACCTTCGCCACAGCACAGGCTTGCTTTTTTCTATTGAAAATATATTGCCGGGCTGGTCCGACAGGTACATTTTACCAGCATTATTCCTTACAATAAAAAGCATTCTTTCAGATGCAATGTCCGGCATGTTTTCTTTGGTGTACGATTTAAAATCTACACCATTAAACCTTACAATCCCTGCTTCGGTAGCCATCCATAAAAATTCTGTTTTTTCATCCCATTGCAGGCCTTTGATACCGTTTGACGGCAGCCCGTTCTCTGTGGTATATTGCTGAATATGCGAATCGGCTGCCGGCTGTGCAAATACCGAAGCAGTAACAATAAATAAACAGCAAACTAAAATGAGAAGCTTTTGCATAAGCGTTTTACAATAACAAGTTACTGCATCCTGCTTAATAATTTACATTGTATAGTGTAGCCAGTTCCATCAGTTCCTTGATATTTCCCGCTGTTGTTTTTTCGTAGATACGGGTTTTGATGGTAGAAACAGTATTCATTTTTAAATTAAGGTTGTCGGCTATTTCTTTTGTTCCAATTCCTTTTAGAACATAATGCAAAATTTCCAGCTCTCTGGGAGCCAGCGCCTGAAAAGGATTGTCCTGGTGCTGTATATTGGTCTTTCGTACCGGCGTTTCGTTTTGAATAAATTTTTGCAGTATCTGTATCATTTCTTCCTCACCAACTGATTTGGACAAATAGTAATTGATACCATATTGCTTTAA
>JANNAM010000172.1:0-8159 GCA_031384415.1 Bacteroidota bacterium | reverse complement strand
TTGCAACGGCTCCTTCTGCCGCAAGCATTGCAGCAATACCCAAACCAATACCTTTGGCACCACCGGTTACAATAATTATTTTATTTTGTAATTGAAGATTCATGTGAAATATTTTTAAGAATATGCTACAACATGTTGTTTTGAAATTCCCAACCCGTCAATTCCAAGTTCAACCACATCACCGGGTTTTAAATAAACCGGCGGATTCATTCCCAGCCCCACACCATGCGGCGTGCCGGTGCTGATTATATCGCCCGGTAACAAAGTCATAAACTGGCTTGTGTATGCAACAACATGCGGAATATTAAAAATAAAGTCAGAAGTGTTGCCCTGCTGCATCATCGTGCCATTTACTTTTAACCACAAATTAAGATTGTGTGGGTCAGCAATTTCATCTTTGGTAACCAGGTAGGGACCAACGGGTGCAAAACTGTCGCAGCCTTTTCCTTTGTCCCATGTGCCGCCACGCTCAAGCTGAAACTGTCTTTCACTCACATCATTGTGAAGGCAGTAGCCGGCCACAAAATCTATTGCATTTTTTTCATCAACATAAGAAGCTTTTTTTCCAATCACCACAGCCAGTTCAACTTCCCAATCTGTTTTTACAGAATTTTTTGGAATGATAATATTATCGAAAGGCCCGCTGTAAGCTGTGCTGGCTTTTAAAAAAATAACCGGCTCTGCCGGCAAAGCTGCACCGGTTTCTTTTGCATGGCCTGCATAATTTAACCCAATGCATACAATTTTTGAAGGCCGGACTGTTGGCGAATCAAAAAACTCATTTGCAAATTCAACAGGCGGTAAACTGCTTAATGAGTGATTTACCTTTTCGGCAAAAGATGAAAGATCATTTTCAAAAAAACGTTCATCATAATCATTTACCAGCGATGATGCATCGTAATGTTTATCGCCAATGCAAATGCCGGGTTTTACTTTGTTGTTATCCCTGTATCGAAAAAGTTTCATAGAATATTATTCAAATTAATTATTCAGTGTTATAAATCCACCATCAATATTATAATTATTGCCGGTAACAAAGGCTGCTTCATCGCTGCATAAATATAATGCAAGCGAAGCTATCTCTTCCGGTGTTCCCATCCGGCCAATGGGCTGGCTTTTAGAAAGTTTTTCAAACATTTCCGCTTCTTTACCAGGATAATTTTTTGCAATAAACCCATCCACAAATGGAGTATGTACCCTTGCCGGCGAAATACAGTTGCACCTAATATTATGATGAAGGTAATCTTTTGCCACACTCATTGTCATAGCATGAATAGCGCCCTTGCTCATGCTGTAAGCAAATCTGTCGGGGATGCCAACAAAAGCTGCAATAGAACACAAATTAAGAATTGCACCTTTGCCATTTTTTTTCATCAACGGCACAGCAGCATGAAGGCAATTGTAAATCCCTTTTACATTTACGTTGAAGACTCTTTCAAAATCTTCTGTTGCTGTATTTTCTACATTGCCCACATGGGCAACACCAGCATTGTTGATTAAAATATCAGCATTGGCAATTGCTTTAAAAGTTGTTATCACCTGCTGCTGGTTTGCAATATCGCATGCATGTGCTTTTGCATCGCCACCCATTTCGGAAATTTCTTTTACAACTTCAGAAGCTGCAGTTTCGTTCAATTCTATAATATGCACAACAGCGCCCTGCCTTGCAAAAAGCAAAGCAATGGCTTTGCCAATTCCGCTTCCGCCGCCGGTAACAATAGCTGTTTTATTTTTTAAACTAAACATGTACTGATTTTATTTCTGCAATGTTAGGTAACAATTTCTCTTTATTAAAAACAAGTTTTAATTCCATTATTTTATTGGTCTTTTTTAAGGGTGCGGTATTTTTTTGGCGATAAGCCGATGATCGTCCGGAACCGTTTTGAAAAATAATAAGGATCATCAAAGCCCATATTAAAAGCAATCAGTTTTATTGAATCGTTTGTAAAATCCAGTTGCTGACATGCTTTCTGCATCTTCATCTGCAAAAAATAATCAATCGGTGCATAGCCGGTTTTATGTTTAAACAAATTTGAAAACCGGGATACTGAATAATTGTATTGTTTGCTGAGTTCATTTAAAGAAATATTTTCATCCAGGTGCTGCTGCATAAAAAGAATGGCACTGTCCACACAATCGGGCTTTTCAGTTTGAGTGGCTTCATTATGCCTGGCATTATAAATAAACAGTGTAAGAAAATGAGTGAGGCACATATTGGCAAACAATAAATTGTCTATACTATACCCCAACTGCAGTGCTTTGTAAATTTTAGTGAAGATGGCAGTTGTTTCGGCATTGTTTTTTATGTGAAAGGGTTTAAAATATTTTTGCACAGATAATGTTTTATTAAAAGCCTCAAGCCCATCGCCGCCAAAATGTATCCAGTAAATACTCCAGGGATGATCTGCATCATTACCGTAAGCATGTTCTTTATTTTGTGGAAGTATAAAAAATTCGTTGGGGCCTACCTCGTAACGCTGGTTGTCAATTTTATACCAGCCATGACCATCTACACAATAAAAAATAAAATTCTCTGGCAGGCCTTTTTTGCGGTAAGTATAATGCTCTTTTGCCTTTGGATAATAACCTATGGAACAGATATGCAAATGTTTCAGCAGCGGATTATTTTGTACCCTCGATTTAAGAATGGTCTTTGGTATCTCTATCCGCTGCCGGCCCAAACCATACCATATATTCTTATGCGATCCTTCTTTATTGTCTTTATTATCTTTCATACAATCGCATAGGTAATTTTGAACATGAAAATTACATAAATATTCGGTAAGAATTTAATCTTCTTATACCAAAGAACAGTGCCGGACAGTATTGAAAAGATTTTGATTTATATTCGTAACTCAGGAAAACGATTCTTCCATGATTGCTATCAAAAAAAAAATTATTGCAAGCCTTGCTGTATGTTTATTATGCCCGGGCCTTCTTTTGGCCAAAGTAAAATTACCCGCTTTTGTTAGTGATGGTATGGTACTGCAGCAGCAGACTAATGCATCGCTTTGGGGCTGGGCAAAACCAGGCGATGCCATAAAGGTTATCACATCATGGGATAAAAAAAATTATACAGCAAAGGCAAATGATAAAGGCAAATGGAGTGTAAAAGTTGCCACGCCTGCGGCAGGCGGGCCATTTACTATTTCTATTTCAGATGGTGAACCCTTGATTATCAAAAATATTTTAATTGGCGAAGTATGGCTTTGCAGCGGACAAAGTAATATGGAAATGCCAATGAAAGGTTTTAAAGACCAGCCCATCATTGGTTCAAACGATGCCATTTTTAATTCAACAAATGACCAACTGAGAATTTATACTGTGCCCCGTGCTGTCGAAAGGCAAACAAAGGATACCAGCAAATCTTCGCTATGGAAAAATGCGAACCCTGAGAATGTCAGCAATTTTTCGGCAACGGCTTATTATTTTGGAAAGCTGCTGCAACAGCAATTAAAAGTACCCGTAGCATTGATTAATGTAACTTATGGCGGTTCGCCTGCCGAAGCATTTATGAGTGCAGAATCATTAAAAGCATTTTCCGAAATTGCTGTTCCATCAGCAGCCGGCATCGAAAAACTTAGCAATAAAAATGCGACAACTTTATACAATGGAATGATTCATCCTGTAACGGGTTACACCATTAAAGGCTGCATCTGGTACCAGGGAGAAAGTAATTATGACCGGCCCGATCAATACGAAAAATTGTTCCCTGCCATGGTGCAGTTGTGGCGCAATGAATGGGGCCAGAGAAATTTCCCTTTTTATTTTGCACAGATAGCACCATGCAATTATAATTACTCAGGTAACCGCACCAATTCGGCTTATTTACGGGATGCTCAACGCAAAGCTTTGGCCGCCATTCCTTCAGGCGGCATGGTAGTTTTGATGGATGCAGGAGAAGAAAAAAGCATTCATCCCGCCAATAAAGAAATTGTGGGGAAGCGCTTTGGCTATCTTGCTTTAGGTGATACTTATCAATATAAAGGTTTTGCCTATCAAAGCCCATTATTTGATTCGCTTTTGGTAACCGGCAATGTTGCCACTATAAAATTTAAAAATGCTCCCAATGGCTTAACAAGCTTTGGTAAGCCGCTTACACAATTTGAAGTTGCCGGAGAAGACAAGAATTTTTATCCTGCACAGGCGGTTGTTGTAAGAGGAACAGTTCAGTTGTCATCGCCACAGGTTGCTATGCCGGTTGCAGTAAGGTATGCTTTTAAAGATTTTATAATGGGCGAATTGTTTAGCACTGAAGGTTATCCTGTTTCTTCTTTTAGGACGGATAACTGGTAAAGGTTAATGTGTAACATAAATTTTCACATTCCCGATAATTCCGGCAGGTTGCAAAGGTTTATCTTTTAAACGGAATGGCGCTGTTGTCCAGGTAATTCTTTTTTCAGGTGGCAAAAGATTATCCCCTATTAAACGATTATGCCAGGTATTGGTTACTTCAATTTCAATTTTATTTTCTCCTTTCCTTAAAGCTTTTGCAATGTCAATTGTATAGGGGGGTGTCCATAAAGTACCACAATCAATACCGTTTACTTTTATAGTAGCGATATTACAGATTGAATCAAAAATGACAGAGGCAGTCTTTATCTTTTGCTTATCTGTAAATAAAAAGGAATTACGATAAACAGCGGTACCTGAATAGTATTTTATGGATTCATCATTTTGCAATGTCCAACTTTGTAATACAGGCAAATGAATGGCATTGGCCGGGCCACCGTAATTCTTATTAAACTTAATTTTCCATTCCCCCACCGATGGTATTTTTTCTACTTTATTGATGACAGGTATTGCATGGCAACTAAGCGACTGCTTATTTTTAAAAATAAAGAACAACGATTGGCCGGCTGCAAATTGCTCTATTAAAATCCCCCTTCCATTTTCGTTATTCCAGATAGCCTGGCGAATAGAACCATCTGCAGGATCCCATATTTCCGGCTCCCCATTAGAAATATTTCTTAATGAGAACAAAGGGTTTTGCATAGTATCTCTCTGATTACTTACAAAATATATATCCGCATCCTCAGTTTTACGATGTGTAAATGCAAGGCTGCCTGCTGGTACCTCTTTAATGATAACATCCTTTGCTACTTGCAATGCATCAAAATTGCTTTGCCAGTAGGGCGTTAAAACAAATTTGCCTTTACCAAAGCTACACACAGGAATTCCTTTTTCTTCTGCAAACAGAAGATTTGGATGATTGACAGTAAACTTTTCTTTGTATAAAGAGTCAATTAAAACAATAGCACCTTCATTTACCAGTTGTATTATTTTGTTTACAGAAGCGCTCCTTATAATGTTCGCAGGATTCATTTTCATAGCAGCAGGAATGACAAGTAATTTATAAGATGCTCCACCCGGCAACACCACTCTCCCATTTTTCACACTCATCATCATCAATGCATCAGGATTAAAAGAATCGTAAGCATATCCATTCAAGGGATCAACCCAGTTTTCAGGGTCAGCCATATTTGCCGAATGCGAAACGCCATCAGGAATTTGACGCATTGGCTGCCCTGTATTTTCTAATCGTTTCTTTTCTGCTTCCACTTTTTCTTTGCCAAATATTCCCGGCAATGTATTTACAAGTCTGTCGGGCAATACAGAACGCCTCGGCACTTCTTCACCAGTGAATACAGCAATATCAACAACCGGTTTTCCCAATTGCAGCAATGCGCTGCACCTTGTTAAATAATCGATCCACGCTTTGCTTTGTTTAAACCATGTCTGGTTTCTTTGAAAATATAAACCCACACCATCCAATGTCATTCCCGGTTTTTTATCCATCCAGGGATTGTGTGCAAAAACATGCAGCACCATTTTATTAATGCCCAATGCAAAATTCCTGTCGCCAACTGCTTTTAAATTTCCGGGATGTTCTGCCCAGTTCATTCTTACAGAAGTAAAAGATTCGGCACCAATAATATTTTTACCATAAATATGTGCACCGCTGATTGCATCCAGCATATCGTTGGGTTTATCATGTGTGGGACTATTCAACCAAAATTCCCCCATGGGCATATCCACATTTTTATAATGCAGCAATCCGTCACTTACCATGGTTGGTGCAACACTTTCTGCACTAAAGCTGCAGCCTTTTTCATGCGATAGTTTTTTTAATGTTCCATAAAAAATATCGTTCACCAGTTCGGCAATGGTTTCCCTTACATCATGCAATATTTTTTCTGAAGTTACTGCATCTGTTACCGGCACGCCGGTCATCACTAATAAATAAGGTATCAAATCATAGCCTCTTCTTTTTTTAAATTCCACTGCAAAATTATTACTCCAGTTCTGGCTGCCACATTCCCAACTATCTACATGAAAAATTTTCAACACTTCTTTTGCAAGCGCAGGATCTGTTTTGCTGAATGCTTTTGCAAACCAGTTATTGAATTGTAATGTAATAGCTGCCGCATTAAATTTATCACAGTCCAATCCTGCACCGGCACCGCCTGTTGCATTGGTATGTCCTGTTGTTGTATGGCCAATGCGTACGATCACCCAGTCTCCCGCAGGCGCCGTCCAATGGAGGTTTCCGGCTGCATCTATTTTTCCGGACAGATCGGTAATGTTTTTAAAAGGAATCGCAGAACTGTTTGAGATTTCTGCATCTGTTGTATTTGCAGCCACCCTCCACACAGAACCATTCTTGCTTTCAAATTGATTAATAACCGGTTCATCAGATAAATAAATGCCCATTACTTTTAATGAGGGTTTCCATTTCGCTGCATCCAGGTCTTCGGCACCAGGCTCTGTTCCTTCCTTATTATATACAAAGCGAAAATATTTTGCAGTGGTTTGTGGAATAGCATAAGTATAATCTTCATCCGTATCTTGCCAGCCCGATCGAGGCGGTTCTAATCTCCTGATGGTTGTAAAATTTTCTCCATCATTACTTGTTTGCAAAACGAGGCGTTGTGCCTGGTAATTGTTACCGCCAACATGTATACTGATGGAACGACAGGTAAATACTGCGGGATATTTATATTGTATCCAGCAAGCCGTATCGCTTTTAAAACTTTGTTTATTATCCTTTGCAGGAAAAGACAAGAACTGGGGCTTTGTGCCGTTGCTTGCTGTTACAGTTGGAATTTGTACCCTGCCACTGAATGCATCATTGGAATTTGCAGGATAAGCAAACACAGCCACATCTTTATAATAACCTTCGTTGGTTTCAGGTTGGTCTAATATTATTTTTTCTTTGCTGCCATTTTTTATATAGGTTTTTGACCATACTAATTTTTGCATAGATAAATCGGGTGTAATCCACGGGCCACCAGCCAATGCAAAGCCATCACTTACATGCATGGCTAATTTTAGGTTCAATCGCTTTGCTTCCTGCATAGAAAAACGAACCATCTCCCACCATCCGGGTGTTAATTGCCTTACCGTTGGTTGAAATGGAATTGTTGCTACTGTATCCTGTATGGGCATAAGGTAAGCGCCGCCAATGCCCACTTCTTTCATCGCTTCCAGGTCTGCTGTGATGCCCGCTTTGGAAACCGCCGCATGCATCCAGTACCAAAATACCCAGGGCTTAGCGGATTCAGGAGGATTGAGAAAATTCTTTTCGATTAATTCAACAGATTTGTTTTGTTGCGCCTGGACAGCGCAGGAGAATAAGAGGAAACAAAAGAAGTAGCAATATTTTTTACCCGTATATTTCAATTGTAGCAACCGCTTTTATTTTTCTGTTCCTGTAAATGTAATAATACTTTTTCCTTTATCAACAGATGTAGCGACTGCAATACCCCGATGATCTTTTGCATCTACTGCACAATAAAAATGATAAACTACGTCTTTCCATTTAACAACAAAACTTTTGTGTGCATATTTAGCATCGTAAGGTTCTGATGATTTAATGAGATCATCACCAGTCCAGTCAGTCCATTTTACCAGATCATAACTGCAGGCAAAACGGTTAAAGGTTTCATTTTTTCTTCCTTCCCAGAATGCACCAAAATAAAACATCACCCATACATCGCCTATTTTTTGAATTACGCCATCACCGGTGATCCCGATTTTATGATGCACAACCGGATCAGTTTGATAACGTTGCCAGTTCATCATATCATCACTCACCGCCATGCCGATCCTTTCGAACCAGCGCCACCTGGGTGTGTTGTTACTGGTATCGCCATTGG
>JANNAM010000119.1:0-6130 GCA_031384415.1 Bacteroidota bacterium | reverse complement strand
AGCGCTCAATGCTATGTCGCCTGATACAAGGGATTTTTATTTACAAAGACTTGCAACCACTAAATCGGCCAAAGGCCCAACTGTTTATGATAAAGCATACGCCAATGCTACTAAAATGGAAAAAATATTTTACGATATGGGAGGCTTACTTTCCGTTGGTACCGATCCTACAGGTAATGGCGGAACACTGGCTGGCTACGGCAACTGGCGGGCAATAGAATTATTGGTGGAGGCTGATGGCTTCACTCCGCTTGAAGCTATAAAAATTGCTACACTGAATGGTAGTATTGCATTAGGATTTGATAAAACCATTGGAACCATTGAAGCCGGCAAAGCTGCTGACCTGCTGATTATAGAAGGAGACCCGTCAAAAAATATTAGTGACCTGCGTAAAGTGCAGTATGTTTTTAAAAGCGGTGTTGGTTATAATTCAAAAAAACTTTTTGACTCTGTTAAAGGAAAGGTTGGATTTAATTAATAAAAGAAATTGAATTGCCAAAGGCTCAACTTATTGATAAAGAATAAAAGTTAAATTGGTTTTAGTAAACATACAGTATAGATCAAATAAAAAAATGAAAAAAAATACTTTCTTAGCATTGTCTACACTCCGGGTGTTTACCTGTAACTCAAAAAAATATCCTCTTAAATAAATTATGTAAGAAAATAAAAGAAATTAAATAAACCAAAACCAACCAAAATGACAAACGAAACAATCAACAAGTTGGAAACACCCGTAAGCCAACAGGAACGAATTACTATTTTAGACAGCTTGAGGGGTATTGCAATTCTCGGAATATTATTAATGAATATTCCTGGTTTTGGATTGCCGGTGCCACTTTGTTACGGCGATTTATCTGTTTTAAATGAAACAACAGGAAGTATTAATTTTAAAACGTGGTATTTTATTGAGCTAAGTGTAGCAGGTACTCAACGGGCATTATTCTCCATTTTATTTGGTGCCGGTATTATTTTATTCATTAGCCGTAAAGAAAAAAGTACAGAAGGATTAATGCCTGCTGAATATTTTTTCAGGCGTCAATTATGGTTATTGGTATTTGGCTTGTTTAATGCATTTGTATTGCTTTGGTTCTGGGATATCCTGTTTCATTATGCTATATGCGGTATGATCCTGTTTGCATTTCGCAGATTATCTGCCAAAAATTTAATCATCGCCTCCATTATCTGCCTGTTTATTCAAACAGCAAGAGACCATGTACTGTACTCCAGGGAGAAAAAAATAATTGCCACCGGAGAAATGCTTTCCAAAAAAGATACATCAACCATAAAATTTACGGAAGACGAAAAGGAACAATTTGGTGCCTGGACTTCTATGAAAGAAAGAAACAGTGCAGAAGGAAAAAAGAAACAAATGGAAAAAAGTTTACGCAAAGTTAGAGGTAACTATACTGATTTTTATGAGTACCAAAGTGAGCGTAGTTTTCATGGTGAAGTAGAATACACATACAACGGTCTTTGGGATATTCTTATTTTTATGTTCCTTGGAATGGCTTTATATAAAAATGGAATACTGCTGGGTAACGGATCTGTAAAGGTATATTGGGCAATGTGTATTGGAGGATTAGGATTAGGAGTATTTCTTACCTGGTACAGGTTACAACCCTGGATACAACTTAACTATGATAATTATCAATACACCAAACAGGTTCCTTTACAATTGTATGAAGTTGCCAGAACCATCCGTTCTGTTGGTATTTTAGGTTTAATTATGCTGTTATATAAATCGGGTTTGTTTAAATGGTTTTTTGCACTCATGCGCCCTGTTGGTCAAATGGCATTTACCAATTACCTGATGCAATCATTATTAGTAGGTTTATTCTTTTATGGAATTGGTTTTGGCATGTTTGGAAAATTACAACTATATCAAATTTATTATGTTGTTGCAGGCACCTGGTTTTTACAAATTGTATGGAGCCATATCTGGTTAAAATTCTTCCGCTTTGGTCCATTAGAATGGGCATGGCGTAGTTTAACCTATTGGAAAATACAACCTATGAAGCGGTAGTTATCTGTAGGGATCAGGGCAAAAAAAAATAAATGCTGTTCTTTCAGGAGTTTGTAAGAACAGCATTTTTAAATCTAAAATAAAATCTAAAATGAAAAATAAATTAATTTTTATCTTCTTTATACTAATTTCTTTTGTTGTTGCTGCTCAAAAACCCCGGGCAAGAGATATTGGAATTCCTTTTGATGGCACAACCGGGAAATTCAATGCCATCACCGATGTAAAAGGTGTGGAAGTTGGTTACAGCACCATCATCTCCGGAACGAGAAAAAACATAAGAGGCAAGGGCCCCGTACGTACCGGTGTTACGGCTATTTTACCCAGAGGCAGAAATAACAATCCGGTTTTTGGTAATTGGTATTCACTGAATGGCAATGGAGAAATGACGGGCACTACGTGGATAACCGAATCAGGTTTTTTGGAAGGCCCTATCATGATCACCAATACCAACAGTGTAGGTGTGGTAAGGGATGCGGTGTTGAAATGGTTTGTAAAAACAGGTTGGTACAAAGAAGATTTTTGGTACACCTACCCTGTTGTTGCCGAAACCTACGATGGTTTTTTAAATGACATCTATGGTTTTCAAGTAAAAGAAAGTAATGCGTTTGAAGCATTAGACAGTGCTAAGTCTGGCTTGTTAGCAGAAGGTAATGTAGGTGGCGGCACGGGTATGATGTGTTTAGGATTTAAAGGAGGCACAGGTACCGCATCAAGAGTTATAAAAATAAAAGACTCAGCTTATACAGTTGGCATATTGGTACAATCAAACTTTGGCGGCAAAAATTATTTTTCTATTGCCGGAGTGCCTGTTGGCAGGGAACTGAAGGATACCATGAATTATGAATTTAAAGCTCCACCATCATATCAGCCAGGTGATGGTTCTATTATTGTTGTAGTGGCAATGGATGCGCCGCTATTACCGCACCAGTTAAAAAGAATTGCTACAAGGGTTTCGCTTGCTATTGGTATTGTTGGCGGCAGGGGCACTAATGGCTCTGGTGATATTTTCATTGCATTCTCAACTGCCAATCCATCTGCTTTTCAACGGAAAGATTTTACAAAGATTGATGAACTGCCCAATGATTTAATTAATCCATTATTTGAAGCAACGGTGCAGGCAACAGAAGAAGCCATTATTAATGCGATGGTGGCTGCGGAAACAATGGAAGGCATAAATGGTAATAAAGCCTATGGCCTTCCACACAAACTGGTGATGGATATTTTGAAAAAATATAACAGGATAAAATAAACAGCCCCGGCTTTGCTTTACCATACACTCACTTTTAAAAAATAAACAGCGAAAAAAATAGTTCTTATTGCAACCGCACTTACATGCAGTATGCTGTCACAGGCACAGGATGTTTTCAATTTTACATTCAACCACATGGCGCTGTCGGTAAAAGATGTGCAGGCTTCTGCCGATTTTTATAAAAACGTTTTACAGTTAACCGAAATTATCAATCACAGCATACAAAGGAAGCTTTACAAAAAGCTACGGCAACAAACAATAAATTAAAGGCCGGCATTAAAAGCCTGCTAAGTGTGGATACATTGAAAAATAAGGAGCCGCAGGATGATTCAAAAGATTGTACTACATTAAAAAAAGAAGTAAGTGAATTAATTTATTCACAGGCGGTAAAAGACAGTGTGCAGGACAGGCTTGTGAATACGATGCAAGAGCAACTGGAACAAAAAGAAGCCGTAGCCGGTTTGCAGCAGGAACAATATGATTCATTAAAGGCTTCGTTTGATAAGAGCCTTGCACAACAAAGAATACTGGAACTGGAAAACAAACAGTATAAAAAAAATATCAGGTGGCAAAGAATAAAGCAAAAGGCTGTCACTACAGGTGCAATTATTTTAGCTGTTTTAGTTATAAAACCACTGCTTAAATAATAGATGCTTTGCCAGCTTAGCTGATGCAAAAAACAGAAAAACTGCTAATGCTGGTATACATTTTTGATAACTGTTGCTTGTCAGGTACTCAGCAGTAACCCAAGTACCTTATCAGCCCGGAAATACGCTTCTGCAATCTCCCTGGCATACAAACAATGCTTTTTATAATCACTGTTTATAATCGCTATTGCTGCAGCAGCTTCATTGGCAGATGTAAATGCAAATACTCCCCTGCCGGTTTCTATAATATCTGAGAAGCCGGTATCCTGCAAAACCACAGGACGCCCTGTTGCTAAATAGCCAGCGCTTCTTTCGCTAAACCAGCCGCTGTTGCTTACAACATAACCATGCTTGGCCACACTAAACTCGCCTTTTGACTGCTGAAGGTATCGCTGGAAAATTTCGGAGGTTTTTGTAATTGTTAATGGGTTGGATAATTTCCATCCGCCATTTATTAATTTTTCTGCAGGGGTTGTATCACCACCAATAGCCAGCTCAAAGCTGTCCTCAACTGCTTTTGGCAAATCAAAAAAGGGTGTAAATGAAGCTGACTTCATTCCAAAACTTATTCCTTTATATTGCCGGGTTTTATAACTGTCCCATTGCATTACGGTTGTCCATTTGCCGGTTGCGTCTGGATCTGCGATTTTCCAAAGATCCGTCACAACCGGCTGCCGGGTAGGCTTCCAGCTAAAGCCATCATCAGGAATCAGGCAACCAGGCTTGCCAAAATTTTCTCCATAAGTAAAAAAATGGGTATGATTTTCTGCAATGGCGTGGTACGTTGGTTCTTCTAAATGTCGAATTTGTGTAAATGCAGGATCGGTGTCAATCAAGATACGTTTTGGTATTTTGAACCACCAGTCACGCAAGGGATTAACATTCGAAATATTAATGACAACATCGGCAGTGTTACAAAATTCCAGCACTTCATTTTTGGGCAGTCCAAACCACCGGTTTGTATGTTCATCATAATAAGCCCAGTTATTTTGAAGCTGGTGTTTGCTGAATAATGCAGTAATAAATTGTATGCCGTAAGCAGGATCGGTTGTTGTTTCAAAAATTTCAGGATTATAACAGCCGGGGAAATTATCGCTGTCTTCTAAAAATAATACCTGGTGCCCCAGTTGCTTTAAACCCAGCACATATTGCAGGTAATGCCAGCAAAGCCCACCCAATGGGCCACGAATAATATATCCTAAAACAACAATTCTCATAATCACTATTACTAAAAAAACTAAAAATCAATGCCTGCAAAATTGGTTAACTCAATATTTGAATGAATGATTGCTTCTTTTATTTCAGCATCACATAAAGTATCAACTTCCATTTCTCTTTCGATACGGTACATGGTTTTAATATCATTTTGTAAGGCCGGATGACAGGCCAATTCGGTGATCCCCTCTGGCAATTTGAAAATTGTTTTCTTCAATCCTTCAACACTGATAGCTGTATGATAATCCGATCCATCAATCAACTGGCCGTAAAAATCGCCGCAGTAATTTACTTTACTGCTGCACCCACGCAGGGTAATATTAAGCCTGTTGGCTAATGCTAAAAAAACAGGTTTCAGGTTTTCTCTTTGATGTACATGCTGATGAGAATCCAGGTGATCTGGTTTTCTGTCCATTAATGTATAAAAAGATTCGAGTTGCTTATTTATTTCTTCAGTTACGGTTTGTATATCATCTATCGAAACTACTTCATACAACTGATCCCAGTTACCATCATTGTAAATCCATTCACCCAAATCAATATGAAGGCCAATGCCCAATGCCCGGTTTTTTTTGGCATAATCTGCCGCATCTTTTGCAGCAGGATATCTTACCATTAAACTTGTGCTTGTTACAATGCCTTGTTCATGAGCTTTAATGATGCCACTGTTTATACCTGGCGACTGGCCAAAATCATCTGCATTAACTATTAATTTTTTATTACTCATTGGTCAGGCTCCTAAATCATTTAAAAGTTTTTGTAAAACAGTTTCGGCTTTAAAAAAAGTTTCGGCAATCTCTCTTGCTGCTTCACTATGTTTTTTATAATTGCTGTTAATCGCATCAAATGCAAAAAGTATTTCTTCCATCGTATTAAATGAAAACAAGCCCTGCCCTTTTGGCAGTGAAACACCAAAGCCGGTATCCTGTGTTATTACAGGCCGGCCTGCTGCCAGGTAACAGGCGCTGCGTTCGCTAAACCAGCCGCTGCGTAGCC
>JANNAM010000150.1:0-11879 GCA_031384415.1 Bacteroidota bacterium | reverse complement strand
ATTTTGTACTTACCCCATCAAGCACTTTTTTTGCCGCAGGATCATTTTGTCCCATGCCTTTGGGAGGCTGTGCTAAAAGGGTAATGTTTATTGCCATTACTAAAACCAAACTGCTCAAAATTTTCTTCATCATATTGTATTTACTATAAAAAGACAACCTCTTTTTAAGAGGCTGCAAAGATATGTGAATAGACGGGTTTATGCAACCCTGGTTTAAGCTGCCCAATTAAGGAACTGTTAATGTAAAGGCGGGCCAAAAATAAATTCATGAGCATCCCGTTAATCCGGCAAAGAATATCTATTTTGCAATCACTTCAACTCAGTATACAGGCTCAACTCTCCTATTGATTTTTTTAATCATTTAATTAAATTGAAATGAAAGAAAGAAATATAGCCATTTCCCAAAGGGAAAACTATACCCCATCGCAGCTGACTGAGTTTTTATGGTGGTTATCAACTGCAGAAAAAGAAATACTGGTTGATTCTGTTGTTGACCGAAACCGCTACCGGATTATAGGAATGACAGTGCTTGCAACCTGGTTGTTTGCCACATTTACCTGGACGTATTTCTTCAGCACTATTGTTGATTCACTTTTTATTGCAAGTAGTTTGGGACTGTTTATGGGTTTTATCATTTTAACTATTGACAGGGCTTTGATAAAAGGCATCACAAAATTTAACAAGAAAAGATTTACACCACTTTTATTCCGTGGTTTGCTGGCGCTTACCATTGGCACTTTTATGGCGCAGCCTGCAGTGCTGTATATGTTTGATAAAGAAATAAAACTGCAAACATCGCTTGACAATGAAAAAAAGAAAATAGCAAAGCGGCAGGAACTGGATACACTTTACCTAAACAGGAAAACTGAACTGCTGCAGCAAAAAGAAAAAATAAAAACAGAAATCAATACCAAATATGCGGATGTTTCCAAAGCAAGAGAAAATTTTTTGGCTGAAACGGATGGCAGCGGTGGTACCGGTAAAATCGGCATTAAAGATATTGCCATTGCCAAAAGAAACGAATACCAAAAATTAGATGGCGAATATCAAAACATGTTGAAAGAAAATCAACCAAAATTAGACAGCGCCGATAAAGAATTAAACGGCATGGAAGCAAAAATAAAAGCCGAAGAAGCAAATTTTACCCAATACCTTAACAATGGCTTTTTAACAAGGATAGATACATTGAGCAATTTATTAAAAAATAATCCGGCACTTCAGTTCAGGTATTACCTCATTGTTTTTATTTTGATGCTGATAGAACTGATGCCCGTTATTGCAAAAACCATGCTGCCCAGCGGCAGCTACGATGAAAAAGTGATGCTGAGAGAAGAAATGGAAATTGAAATTGCCAATACAAACATCCGCAAGGAACAGCAACTGAAAGAACTCTACAGCCAACTGGCGAATGATAATGACAAGGAAGCCATCACTGCTTTTTTTACCCTAACTAAAGACGACCGCAATGAAAAGATGAAAGCCTTTAGTAAAAAATGGAAAGAAGAAAACCATCAGACATTTGACGGGCTATGGGAAAAAATGAAGAAGGAGATATTGACGAAACAAGAGAATTGATGGAACGCTGATTATTAAGATTTTGATGATTAGTTAAGATTATACAGATATTAATCGGCGATAATCCTAATAATCATGATAATCTGCGTTCCATTTAGATTTGGGTTTGTTATTTTTGCCCCCCATGGCCAAAGCATCTTCCGAAACTCCTTTAATGCAGCAACACAATGCTATCAAGGCAAGATACCCTGATGCCATTTTGCTTTTCAGGGTAGGTGATTTTTATGAAACCTTTGGTCAGGATGCTGTAAAAACTTCTGCCGTTTTAGGCATCACATTAACAAAAAGAAACAATGGTGATGAAAACTCATCTCAGTTAGCAGGCTTTCCTCATCATGCGCTGGATACTTATTTGCACAAATTAGTAAAAGCCGGTTACCGTGTTGCCATCTGCGACCAGTTAGAAGACCCCAAACTGGCAAAAGGAATTGTAAAGCGTGGAGTGACAGAACTCGTTACTCCCGGCGTAGCCACCAGCGATAAATTACTGGAACATAACAGCAATAATTTTTTAGCAGGTATTCATTTTGACGAAGAAAAATCCGATAGCAATCGGATGGGTATTGCCTTCCTCGACATTTCTACCGGCGAATTTTTTGTAGCCGAAGGCGACAGGGAATATGCAGATAAATTATTGCAAAGCTTAAAACCCGCCGAAGTAGTTTTTCAGCGTAATAAACAAAAATTATTTAAAGAATATTTTGGCAATAAGTTTTTTACCTACGCTTTGGATGAATGGGTTTTTGCAGAAGCCTATGCTGCAGAAAGTTTGCTGAAACATTTTGGCACTCACAGCCTTAAAGGCTTTGGCATTGAAGGTTTAAAAGCAGGAATTATTGCCGCAGGAGCGGTGCTGCATTATTTAAAAGATACTGAGCATCCCAACCTGCAACACATTACTTCAATACAAAGAATTAACCGGGAAGAACACTTATGGATGGACCGGTTCACCATCCGTAATCTTGAATTACTTGGCGTAGATGGAAACAATACTTTATTGAAAGTGCTTGACAATACCGTATCGCCAATGGGTGCCAGGTTATTAAAAAGATGGATGTTGCTGCCACTTAACAACATTAGTAAAATAAATGAACGGCTGAATACTGTAGAGTTTTTCATTAAAGAAACTGATGTACGGAATAAAATAAGCCAGCATATCAAACAGGCCGGCGATGTAGAAAGATTAGTAAGCAAAGTACCACTAAAAAAAATAACACCAAGGGAAGTGTTGCAAATTGCAAAAGGCCTGCAGCAAACAGAAGCCATTAAACAAATTGGCTTGTCTTCTTCCAATGATTATTTAAAAAGATTAAGCGATTCGCTGAACCCCTGTAAATATATTTTAGATAAAATTTTAAAAGAGATCATTGAAAATCCTCCGGCACTGGCCAGCAAAGGCGGCATGATTGCAAATGGTATTCACGAAGAATTGGACGGGCTTAGAAAAATTGCCGGCAGCGGAAAAGATTATTTAATTGAACTGCAGCAAAAAGAAGCATTGGCAACGGGCATATCATCTTTAAAAATAAGTTTCAATAATGTGTTTGGGTATTATTTAGAAGTAACCAATCTGCATAAAAGTAAAGTGCCCGAAACCTGGATACGCAAACAAACCCTTGCCAATGCTGAACGATACATTACCCCTGAATTAAAAGAATACGAAGAAAAAATTGTGGGTGCCGAAGATAAAATTCTGCAGATAGAAATGCAGCTCTTTGAAAAACTGCTGAATGAATTACAGGATTATATTGCCCCCATGCAGGTGAATGGTCATGTAATGGCTGTGCTGGATTGCCTTAGCTGTTTTGCAAATAATGCTTTGCATTTTAATTATAAAAAACCGGCATTGAATGATGGTGATATTTTAGATTTAAAAGAAAGCCGGCATCCGGTTATTGAACGCAACCTGCCCGTTGGCGAACCCTATATTGCTAATGACATTTTGCTGGACCCTTGCACTCAGCAAATAATTATTTTAACCGGGCCCAACATGAGTGGTAAGAGTGCATTGCTGCGGCAAACTGCTCTCATTACTTTAATGGCACACATGGGAAGTTTTGTACCGGCAGCAGATGCAAAAATTCCGCTAACAGATAAAATTTTTACAAGGGTTGGTGCAAGTGATAATCTGAGCGGTGGCGAAAGTACATTTATGGTAGAGATGAATGAAACTGCCAGCATCATCAACAATCTAAGCAACCGAAGTTTAATTTTATTAGATGAAATTGGCAGGGGAACTTCTACTTACGATGGCATCAGCATTGCGTGGAGTATTGTTGAATATTTACACAAATCGCCCAATGCACCCAAAACATTATTTGCTACGCACTACCACGAACTGAATGAACTGGAAAATAAATTGCCCCGGGTAAAAAATTATCATGTTACAAATAAAGAAGTGGGCAACAAAATTATTTTCCTTCGGAAATTAGCTCCCGGTGGAAGTACACACAGTTTTGGTATTCACGTAGCCCGGATGGCAGGCATGCCGCCATCATTAATTGAAAGAGCCAATGAAATTTTAAAACAATTAGAAGATGCTCACGCCGGCAGCGACATCAATGAAACAGTAAAACAATTAAACACTCCCAAGATGCAGCTCAGCATTTTTGATGCACACTCTGCCACTTTTGATGAAATAAGAAAGCTGCTGGAAGCAGTTGACATTAACCGGTTAACCCCCGTGGAAGCCTTGCTGAAATTGCAGGAGATAAAAGGAAAAGTGAAATAGTCCCGAAATCTTTTTCCGCTTATCAATTTCCCTTCAGGCTTTGCAGCGCTGATAACACTTAAAGCGTCTTTAATGTAACTTTGCCTAAGTATGCTTTATAAAAAGATTTTTTTACCGGTTCTCTTATTCTTCATTGCAGAAAATATTTTTGCACAGCCCTGCCCTATCACAAGCCTCGGACAAAACCCTTCCACTGCATTTCCGGTTTGCGGCACTTCAACTTTCAGCCAAACAACTGTACCCTATTGCGGAGGCCGAAATGTGCCTTGCACCGGTTGTCCTAATGGATCAACATTCACTGATAAAAATCCGTTCTGGTATAAATTCACCTGTTTTGCAGGCGGCACTTTGGCTTTTACTATCAGGCCAAATAATGTAAACACAGAAGATTATGACTGGCAGTTGTTTGATGTAACTGGTGCCAGTCCCGATGATGTTTACAGCAACCCGGGTTTATTTGTTGCCTGCAACTGGTCGGGAGATTACGGTATAACCGGCTGTTCTTCGGCTGGCAATTCTTTGGTAAGATGCGACGGCCCCGGAGTTCCGCTTTTCAGTTCGATGCCAACATTAATACTCGGGCATGATTATCTTTTGCTCATCAGCCATTTTTCAAATACACCCAATGGCTATTCTTTGTCTTTTGGTGGCGGCACTGCAAGCATTACTGACCCGACAGAGCCGCATATTTTAAGTGCAAGAGCTGCCTGCGATGGCACACAGGCTACCATTAAAATAAATAAGCGGATGAAATGTAACAGCCTCACCGCAAGCGGATCCGAATTTGTTATCACCCCCGCATTTTCATCTGTTATTGCTGCAACAGGTTATGGCTGCGCCGCAAGTTTTGATATGGATTCTTTAATACTTACATTAAACAATCCTTTGCCTCCCGGCAATTACACCATCACTGTTCAAAACGGTACCGATGGAAATACATTAAAAGATAATTGCGACAGGCAGGTTCCGGTTGGCGAAAGTATTCCCATGATTGTTTACCCGTTAATTCCCACACCAATGGACAGTATCACGCCAGTTCGTTGTGCACCCGATGAATTACAATTGGTATTCAGAAAAAATATTCGCTGCAGCAGCATTGCCGCAGATGGAAGCGATTTTTTTGTAACCGGCCCAACCGCTGTTACAGTAAGTACTGCTTCCGGAAATTGTAACAATGGATTAAGCACCATCATAAAAGTAAAATTATCAGGCACCATACAAACTGCCGGCAATTATCAAATTCATTTACAAACCGGCAGCGATGGCAATACCATCATTGATGAATGCGGCCAGGAAACACCAGCAGGCGCCGTTTTAAACTTCAATACAAAAGATACAGTGAATGCAGATTTCTCTTTCATCATCCGTGTTGGCTGCAAGAGAGATACAATTAATTATTTTCACAACGGTGCAAACGGGGTAAATAACTGGTCATGGAATTTTGATAACCTCCGCAGCAGCAGTTTGCAAAATCCACAAATTATTTATGCCGACTTCGGACAGAAATTTACTGTGTTAACAGTAAGCAATGGAGTTTGCACTGCTTCCAAAAGAATTGATTTTGTTTTAGACAGTGCTGTTAAAGCAAGGTTTGAAGCCACGTCATTAGTTTGTCCCGGCGACCTTGCAACTTTTAAAGACAACAGCGCCGGCAGAGTTACCAACTGGCAATGGGATTTTGGCAACGGCAACACCAGTGCTTTACAAAATCCGCCGCCGTTATTGTACCCCACACCCGCTATAACAAGAGATTATATTGTAAAGCTTGCTGTAAAAAGCGGCAATGGCTGCACCGATTCCACATCTCAAAAAATTAAAGTGCTCAACAATTGTTTTATTGCCGTGCCCAATGCTTTCACGCCCAACAAGGATGGTCTCAATGATTATCTCTATCCTATCAATGCTTACAAAGCAACTGATTTAACTTTTAGTGTTTACAACCGCTTTGGTCAGTTAATTTTTTACACTACCGACTGGACAAATAAATGGGATGGCACATTTAAAGGCCAGCCGCAGGATCCCGGCACTTATGTCTGGATTTTAAAATACACCAGCACCGACACCGGAAAAAAAGTAGAACAAAAAGGTACAAGTATTTTAATCAGGTAATTTTTTTTAACAAGCTGTAGTGCAAGTCCCGGCATCGTTGTGTCACTCACTTTTACAACAACAACTTTATTCAGCTTTAATTGTGGTTTATTAAAAGGCTTAATTACAGGTATAAAAAAAGCGGCGCCCAATAACAGGCACCGCCCAACTTAAAAAAACCCCTATAAAGTAAATCCTAAAGATATTTTTACAGCCCTGTTGTATGCTTTGTAATTATTGTTCTTATCTAATTTGCCGAATCCATAATCATAACCTGCATTAATGTTAAAGCCATTTTCAAATTTATAACCAACACCACCTGCAATTGCCACATCCACTTTATTAAAGTTGTCAGTCATGTCCCAGTTTTTATTATACACCGAAATGCCCAATACACTTGCACCCAAATGCAGCCGCTCATGCAGTAAGAAAGAAAGCTGTGGCCCGCCATAAACAGTAAATCCGTTTGAGACATTTGCTTTCAGCAGCAAGGGCATATCAATATAAGATGACTGCACCTGCGCTTTTGCATTGATGCCAAAATATTTCAACACATCAATTGCAAGGTCGCCTCTCAATGCATATCCTTTCTGTGAATATTGAAGGCCGGGTTCAAACGATACATTTTCGGTAACCGGAATGTCGAGATAACCGCCAATATGAATGCCAGTTCTGCTTTTTGTATTTATAAATCCCTTCGAGAGATCTACAATATTATTTAAGCCCTGAAGAGATTCGCCACGCCAGTTTGCAATATTTAATCCGGCTCGTATGCCGTAACTGACTTGTGCATTTGTAAGGTTGAAAAATAAAATGCTGATAACAGCAATGCTGATTTTGAGTTTCATGTTAAATGGTAACAGGGATTTTATTTACTGTTACAAATACTTATTTCGAATAAAGTGCCAGAAAAAAAAATCTTGCACAAGAAATTGTTAAAGCATTTTTTTGATGGGTTACCATTCTCTGTTTTCATTTGTGTAAGTTTGCTCCTCTAAATATGTTGTATGGAAAAGAAAGCAGTTTATTACAGTGAATATTTACAGTTAGATAAAATCATTGATGCACAGCAACCAGAAAGTTTTAAACCCGGCAGTCAGGCTGCACATGATGAAATGCTTTTCATCATCATTCACCAGGCTTATGAACTTTGGTTTAAGCAAGTTCTGTTTGAAATAAACTCGGTGCTTGAAATAATGAGCAAGCCATCGGTAAATGATAACTCACCCGAAATGCAAACTGTGGTACACCGGCTTAGAAGAGTAGTTACGATTTTAAAAGTGCTGGTGCAACAGATTGACATTATGGAAACAATGACACCCATGGATTTTCTTGATTTCAGGGATATGCTGAGGCCTGCTTCGGGTTTTCAAAGCTGGCAGTTTAAAATAATGGAAGCCAAACTGGGTTTAAAATTTGAACAGCGCCATGGTCAGAGTTATTACACTTCTCAACTAAAACAAAAAGACATTGATATTATTAAAGATGCAGAAAAAGGGCCTTCATTAATTCAATTAATAAATGCCTGGCTGGAACGAATGCCTTTTTTTGACGAAGTAGAACTCTGGAAAAATTACAGCAGCCTCACTGGTAAAAACTTCTGGGACGATTATGAAAACATCTATGTAACCAGTTTAGCAGATGCAGAAAAAAACAATGAAGAATTCTTTAAAAATATTTTCAGCGATACATCTGCCAGCACAGAAAGAAATTTAACGCCCAAAGCCTCCCGTGCTGCTTTATTCATTATGCTCTATCGTGGCTATCCCATGCTGGAACTTCCTTTTCAGTTACTGGATACATTGCTGGAAATAGACAATCAACTTGGCAACTGGCGCAACCGCCACATCAATATGGTACAGCGCATGATTGGCACCCGGATTGGAACCGGCGGCAGCAGCGGCGCAGGTTATTTAAAAGCAGCAATGGATAAACATTACATTTTTAAAGAGCTGGCTCAGTTAAACAGTTTTTTAATTGACAGGAGAAAATTGCCAGCCTTATCAAAAGAATTAACAGATAAACTGGGATACAGTTCTTAAAACAATCCAAACAAAGTAGAATCGATCTTATTGATGATTTGCCCAAGGTGCTCCTCATTTTCGGCAAACTTATTTTTATCAGCATCAATAATTAACAACGGGCCTTCTTTATAATGCTCTATGAAGTTGTTGTAGTAGTCATTTAATTTTTTCAAATAATCCAGGCGGATGTTTTCTTCATATTCCCTTCCACGTTTCTGAATCTGAGCAACCAATGTAGGCACGGATGCTTTTAAATAGATAAGCAGGTCCGGGGGTTGCACCATGCTCTTAAGTGTTTCAAAAAATTTATAGTAATTGTCAAAATCACGCTTGCCCATCAGGCCCATATCATGCAGGTTGGGTGCAAATATGTTGGCATCTTCATAAATGGTTCTGTCCTGTATCACCGTTTCAGTACCACGTTGAATTTCCAGTAATTGATTCAAACGGCTGTTCAGAAAAAAAATCTGCAGGTTAAAACTCCAGCGTGGCATGTCTTCGTAAAAATCATTCAGGTAAGGATTGTGATCCACATCTTCAAACTGGGGTATCCACTTATAATGCTTGCTCAGCATTTCTGTTAAAGTGGTTTTGCCTGCGCCGATGTTTCCGGCCACTGCGATATGCTTTGGTTTTTTATTTTTAGCCATAATTCAATTGTGGATTTGCGATTGCCGATTGTAGATTTAAAGACAAGCGGAGCATCTAAAGTAAACAAAATCTGAAATCAAAAATCTAAAATCAAAAATAATTTAACCCAATAGCTTCCCTTACCAATTTCATGGTGGCATTGGCGCTCTTATTTGCCTTTTCTGCACCTTTCTCCATCACTTCTTTTAAATATTTTTCATTCCGCAAAATGGCTTCCACTTTATTGCGGATGGGAGCTATAAAATTCACCATATCTTCTGCCAGTTGCTTTTTTAAATCACCATAGCGGATTGTGCAGTTGCTGTAATCTTCCTCATATTTTTTTACAACATCTTCCTTACAAACTAATTTCATCAGTAAAAAAATGTTTTCGATGTAATCAGGCTTTGGAGTGTTTGGTTCAGTTGGCCCGCTGTCGGTTTTTGCTTTCATCACTTTTTTACGAATCATTTCATCTTCATCTGCCAGGTACAAAGTAGCCATCTGGTTTTCGCTTTTGCTCATCTTACCAGTGCCATCAAGGCTTGGCACTTTCACCAGTTGGCCGCCGTAATTAAATGCCTGCGGCTCCGGAAAAACTTCTCCGTAACGATGATTGAAACGGTTGGCAAAAGTTCTTGCCATTTCCAGGTGTTGTTCCTGGTCTTTGCCCACAGGAACATATTTTGCCCTGTGAATAATAATATCTGCTGTTTGTAAAACCGGGTATGTAAGCAGACCTGCATTTACATTTTCTGGATGCTGGCGCACTTTATCTTTAAAGGTGGTGGTTTTTTCCAGCTCGCCTTTGTAAGCCATCATGTTTAAATACAAATACAATTCTGTAGTTTCATGAACATGGCTTTGGCAATAAAAAGCAGCTTTATCGGGGTCGAGGCCACTGGCAATGTTTTCGGCAAGCACACGGTGAACATTGGCTTTTAGTTCTTTTGTATCTGGATGTGTGGTTAGCGAATGTAAATCGGCCACCATAAAATAACATTCAAATTCATCCTGCATTTTTACATAATTGCGGATGGCGCCAAAGTAATTACCCAAATGCAAAAACCCTGTTGGGCGAATACCGCTCATTACAATTTCTTTCTTCTTTTCCATCAGTGGGCGAAGATAACAAAAGTCAATAGTCAATTGTCAATAGTCAATAGAAAAATGCGAACCGCCTGTATAAAACCAAACATCCCCTCACCCAAAACCTTTATTTTTGTTTAATGGAAGTAAATGATGCATTGGTGAATAAACTGGCAACCCTGTCGAGGCTGCAATTTGGCGATGCTGAAAAAACTGCGATTAAAAAAGATCTGGAGAGCATGATTGCTTTTGTAGAAAAATTAAATGAATTAGATACTACCGGAGTTGAACCCTTGCTGCACATGAGCGAAAATATAAATGTGCTGAGAAAAGATGAAATAAAGGAAAGCATCAGCCGGGAAGAAGGGCTGAAAAATGCGCCGGTGCATGATGAGGAATTTTTTAAAGTACCGAAGGTGATAAATAAGAAATAAGGAATATAAAATAAGGAATAAGAAAGTTAGCAACAGGTAATTTTCT
This sequence comes from Bacteroidota bacterium, assembly GCA_031384415.1. Classification (GTDB taxonomy): domain Bacteria; phylum Bacteroidota; class Bacteroidia; order Chitinophagales; family Chitinophagaceae; genus Ferruginibacter. The sequence continues at coordinate 1,262 of JANNAM010000150.1, read as the reverse complement.
CTAATTAAACATTATGCAGGGAATTATTCATTTAGAAAATATCAGGAAAAGTTATTTTTTGGGAAAGAATGAACTGGAAGTATTGAAAGGAATAAGCCTGGATATTTTTAAAAACGAATACGTGGCTTTGATGGGGCCAAGCGGCAGCGGCAAAAGTACACTGATGAATATCCTGGGTTGTTTAGATTCGCCTACCGGCGGAAAATACATTTTGAATAACAAAGATGTTAGCCGCATGCCCGATAATGATCTGGCTGATGTACGCAACAAAGAAATTGGTTTTGTATTTCAGCAGTTTAATTTACTGGCAAGATTAACAGCCCTCGAAAATGTAGCATTACCATTAGTGTACGGCGGCATTGGCAAAAAAGAGCGAACAGAAAGAGCGATGGAAGTGATGGTGAAAGTAAAGTTGGATGACCGCAGCCATCATAAACCAAATGAATTAAGCGGCGGCCAGTGCCAGAGAGTAGCAATTGCCAGAGCTTTAATCAACAACCCTTCTATCATTCTGGCAGATGAACCAACCGGTAATCTTGATTCAAAGACTTCTCATGAAATAATGGACATCCTGGGAAAGATTCATACAGATGGCAACACTGTTGTGCTGATAACGCATGAAGAAGATATTTCTACTTTTGCCCACAGGATAATTCGTTTAAAAGACGGACTGGTGGAAACTGATAAGGTAAATGCCAATCCTGCTACTATTGCACATCCTGCATAATTTTTATTATGAACTTATACCGCTTTTTTTTGTTGCTTTGCAAATAACATTTTATCGAAACAATGTCTTTTAAAATTTATACTAAAACCGGCGACCTTGGTAAAACAAGTTTGATAGGAGGAACAAAAGTTCCTAAAAGCCACCTGCGTATTGAAAGCTATGGAACGGTGGATGAGTTAAACTCCTACATTGGCCTCGTAAGTGACCAGCTTACTCACCGGCACACAAAAAATATTTTAAAAGAAATTCAGGACCGTTTGTTTACCATCGGCTCATCGCTTGCCTGCGACCCGGATAAAGAGCCTAAAATGAAAATTCCTGATTTAAAAGAAGAAGATATTAAGCTGCTGGAAAATGAAATAGATAAGATGAATGAAGAACTACCGGAGATGAAATCTTTTATTTTACCCGGCGGCCATCCGGCAATTTCAACAACTCATATTGCCCGTTGTGTTTGCAGGCGTGCAGAAAGATTATGTGTAAACCTGCAGGAACAAAATTTATTTGTAGATCCTTTAGTAATAAAATACCTCAA
>JANNAM010000136.1:0-2138 GCA_031384415.1 Bacteroidota bacterium | reverse complement strand
GTTTTGTATTCCCAGTCGGTTTTATCAATCCATTCCAGTTTGCTTTCATTATCCCTGTAGTAAGGGTCGGGGATGAGTTTGTTTGCTAATAAATCGGTGTGTACAGTTCCGGGCACTGTTGCTTTATACCATTTGACATCGCCTTGCTTGCGAAATTGCCAGTTACTGTTTAATTCAATGGAAGTATTTTGTGCGAAGGCTGTCTGAACAGGGATTATGTAGATTATAAGGATTAATAGGAAGGTGCAGCTTCTCATCTTACAAACTATTTAGATTAGCGATGATTTTTTTTACTTCATTTTCATCCACAGCAACCGACTTTAATTCTTCTTTCATCCTTTCATTAGTATAACTCATTTTGCTGCCGGTAAAAATTCTTGCTGATGTATGAAACTCTGTTGCGCCGGTTTTTTGGGCTATGGCAATAATATTATCTGAACGGATGCCGCTTCCGGGCATGATGATGATTCTTTCACCGGCCTGTTTAATTAATGCAGCAATGGTTTCTGCGCCTTCCAAAGCAGTTGGCTGCAATCCCGAAGTAAGGATTCTTTCGCAGCCAATTTCAATCACATCTTCCAAAGCCTGAGAATAAAACTCCAAATTATCAGGTTCTAAGTCCCTCCCCTTCGGGGAGGTTAGGTGGGGCTTTTTGGTTCTGTCAAAAGCCCTGTGAAAAGTTACTCCTAAAGGATAGGCAAGTTCAACCAACCGGCTGCATCTTTTTTTATCAATCGTTCCGTCTGCATTCAGCATTCCAATTACTACACCATCGCACCCCAATTGTTTACAAAGCTTCACATCCGTTTTCATTATTTCAAACTCAGTATCGCTGTATAAAAAATCTCCGCCTCTTGGGCGGATGATGGGAAAGAGTTCGATTTGTAATTTTTGTCTTGCTGATTTTATAAAACCATAAGAGGGAGTGGTGCCGCCTTCGCCAGGATTATCACAAAGTTCAATTCTGTCTGCACCGGCAGATTGGGCTGCTATGCAACCTTCTATCGTAAAGCCAATGACTTCCAATTTCATAAAAAAATATTCAATATTCAATGCTCAACTTTCAATTTACAATGATGCACACACAGAACATTGAGCATTGAATATTGATTGTTGAGTATTTATTAAATTAAGTACTTCGACTGATGAATCTGATTTTCATTATTACTCTTCACACTTATCACAAACCCTTTTTGTATTGCGTACGCTCCATATTGCCCTTTTTTATTTAAAGCTAAAAACCCAACCTGCAATGTTTTTGCTTTTGCCTTGTCTCTTTTCACAATTCTTTCAACAGCTTTTTTGCAGGCCATTTCAGGACTGTGGCCCTGGCGCATAAATTCCACCACCAAGTGTGTTCCGCAAATGCGTATCACTTCTTCGCCAACCCCACTACTTGTTGCGGCCCCCACCTCATTATCTACAAATAAGCCTGCGCCAATAATAGGAGAGTCGCCCACACGGCCATGTACTTTAAATGCCATACCGCTTGTAGTAACAGCGCCAGATAAATTTCCACCGGCATCCATGGCTACCAAACCCATTGTATCATGATTGACCGAGCCGTCATCAAAAAAGTTAGGAGCAAAAGGGCCGTTTGTTTTGCGATTTTCAATATTAATAACTGGCTTGTATTCGTTTTTCTTTAACCATTCGGTGTAAGCTTTTTTTGCATCTTCTGAAAGTTCTTTGCTTTCTAAACTAAAACCATTTTCCAAAGCAAACTGCTGTGCACCATTGCCAACTAAAATTACATGCGGTGTTTTTTCCATTACTTTTCGTGCCACAGAAACCGGGTGTCTTATTCTTTCTAAACCTGCTACGGCACCACAGTTGGCATGTTCATCCATGATGCAACTGTCAAGTGTTACAATTCCATCTCTGTCAGGATAACCACCAAGGCCAACACAACAATTTATTTGATTCTCGATTTGCATTGCACCCACTTCCACGGCATCCAATGATTTTCCTTTGGCCGATAAAATTTTCCAGGCTTCGGCATTTACCGCCATGCCGCTGTCCCAGGTGGACACTACAATTGGTTTTGTTGTTCCTTCAAAGCCGGATGCAAAATTTTTTTTTGCAGCAAGCAATGGTGCTGTTAATGCGCCGATGTGTAAAAATTTTCTACGATTCAT
>JANNAM010000113.1:0-8323 GCA_031384415.1 Bacteroidota bacterium | reverse complement strand
TGATAATATTTCTTTTAAGGTTAATCATGGTGATAGAATCGGCATAATGGGCAGTACCGGGGCCGGAAAATCAAGTCGCAACGGGACATTCCAATTTATGGCACCACACATGCCGACCACAACACCGTTGATATTCCCTGTGCGCCACCCATGAGCGACGAAATGATAAAAGGAAATTATGAACATGAAACAGGTTTCCAGATCATAAACTGTTTTAACGAAAGAAAACTTTCTTACGAAGAAGTTGAAATGGTTTTAGTAGGCAACCATGCTCCATTTACATGGGGCAAAAACGGGCACAAAGCTGTTTACAACGCAGCAGTGCTGGAGCAGGTTGCAAAAATGGCCTGGCTTACAGAACAGATAAATCTCGGTGCACCGAAGCTAAAAGATGCTCTTATAAAAAAACATTTTGAAAGAAAGCACGGCCCGGATAGTTATTATGGCCAGTAAAGTTTAAGTTTAACAACTAAAATAAATAACAATGAGTTTGCCCGATTTAAAAAAATTTGAAGTTTGGTTTGTAACCGGAAGCCAGCATTTATATGGTCCTGAGACTTTGCTAAAGGTTGCCGAGCATTCGCAAAAAATTGCTGACACACTTAACAAATCAACATCAATTCCTGTTAAGGTAAGATTTACACCCGTTGTTAAAACACCCGAAGAAATTTATAACATTTGCTCTGAAGCAAATGTTTCAAAAGCCTGCATTGGCATTATTACATGGATGCACACCTTCTCCCCTGCCAAAATGTGGATTAACGGCTTGAAGATTTTGCAAAAACCATTATTGCATTTACATACGCAGTTCAACCGTGATATTCCCTGGAGCAGTATTGATATGGATTTTATGAATCTTAACCAAAGCGCCCATGGCGACAGGGAATTTGGTTTTATGATGAGCCGCATGAGGATGGAAAGAAAAGTTGTGGTGGGGCATTGGCAAAATAATGAAGTGCATGAAAAAATAAATACCTGGTGCCGTGCCGCTGCCGGATGGAATGATATGCAGAACGCAAAATTTGTTCGCTTTGGAGATAATATGCGCCAGGTTGCTGTAACAGAAGGCGACAAAGTGGAAGCCCAGTTAAAATTTGGCTATTCAGTAAACACACATGGCATTGGCGACCTGGTAGCCGTTATAAATAAAGTGAGAGAAAAACAAATTGATGACCTCGTTGAAATTTATAATACCGCTTACAAATTAGTTCCATCATTAAAGAAAAAAGGAAATCAGCACCAATCACTTCGTGATGCTGCAAAAATTGAAATTGGTTTACGCAAGTTTTTAAATGAAGGAAACTTCAAAGGGTTTACTGATACTTTTGAAGACCTGCATGGCATGACTCAATTGCCCGGACTGCCTACTCAGCGCCTGATGGCTGATGGTTTTGGTTTTGGCGGCGAGGGCGACTGGAAAACTTCTGTGCTGGTTCGAACATTAAAAGTGATGGCTTCCGGTTTGCCCGGCGGCAATTCTTTTATGGAGGATTATACTTATCATTTTGAACCCGGCAATAATCTGGTGCTTGGTTCTCACATGCTGGAAATTTGCCCCAGCATTGCCAATGCAAAACCATCCTGCGAAATTCATCCGCTGGGTATTGGCGGCAAAGCCGATCCCGTTCGTTTGGTATTTAATGTAAATGGCGGCGCTGCCCTCAATGCTTCATTAATTGATATGGGCAACCGTTTCCGTCTTTTGGTAAATGAAGTGGAAGCTGTGAAACCACAAAATGATTTACCAAAACTTCCGGTGGCAAGGGTTTTATGGAAACCAATGCCAGACATGAACACGGGTTGTGCTGCATGGATATTGGGCGGCGGTGCTCATCACACAGTTTACAGCCAGAATCTTACATCGGAACATTTGGAAGACTTTGCTTCAATGGCAGGCATCGAAATGTTATTGATTGGCAAAGACACAAAAATCCGTGAGTTTAAAAATGAAATACGCTGGAATGACGCTGCTTATAAATTCTCTAAATAAAATAACCAATTACTAAACTTTAAAATTGCCATTATGAAAGGATTAGCAACTATTGACTACATTGTTTTCCTCATCTACTTTGTAGTTGTAGCCAGTTACGGTTACTGGATTTACCAACGCAAGAAAAAAGCTTCCATGGATACCCATGACTTTTTTCTGGCCGAAGGTTCATTAACATGGTGGGCCATCGGCGCTTCACTCATTGCTTCCAATATAAGTGCCGAGCAGTTTATTGGAATGAGCGGCGAAGGATTTTTTGTTGGTATATCTGTAGCGGCGTACGAATGGATTGCTGCTATAGCCCTTATCATAATTGCCATCTGGTTTATCCCGATTTATTTAAAGAACAAGATTTACACCATGCCGCAGTTTTTAAAAACAAGGTATAACGAATCTGTTTCTTTAATCATGGCCATCTTCTGGTTGTTCCTTTACATTTTTGTAAACTTTACTTCTATACTTTATCTAGGCTCAGTAGCAATTGACCAGTTATTGGGTGGCGGCCATCTGCATTTAGTAATGATTGTATTAATGGCGATGGCGCTTTTAATTACACTCGGCGGCATGAAGGTAATTGGCTACACCGATGTAATACAGGTTGCGGTTTTAATCATCGGCGGGCTGGCAACAATTTATCTTGCATTGCAAATTGTTGATGAAAGAGTAAATGGTGTTGCAAGCGGAAGTGTAATTGATGGATTTAAAACTTTATTAGGCCAGGCACCCGAACATTTTCACATGATTTTGCCGAAGCCATCCATTACAACAGCCACTATTAACATGCCCGAAAACTTAGACATTCAGAAGTATGTTGTACTGCCCGGCATCGCTATGTACTTTGCCGGACAATGGATAGTAAACCTCAACTATTGGGGATGCAATCAATACATTACACAAAGAGCTTTAGGAGCAAACTTAGAAACTGCCCGAACAGGAATTTTATTTGCCGGCTTTATGAAATTACTGATGCCGGTGATTGTTATGTTGCCCGGTATTGCAGCTTATGTATTGTATAAAAATCATCAGCTGCCCGGTTTTGAAGGTGGTAAGGACGGAGCTTATTCTGCCATATTAGCTTTCTTACCTGCTGGTCTTAAAGGATTGGCTATTGCAGCATTGACAGCAGCAATTGTTGCATCACTTGCCGGAAAAGCAAACAGCATCTCCACCATCTTTACACTTGATATTTATAAAAAGTACATCAACAAAAATTCTGATGAAAAGAAAATGGTTTGGACAGGAAGGATGACTGTTTTTGTTTCGATGGTGATTGCTATTCTTTTCACATGGAAAGATTTACTGGGTATTGGCGGCGAAGGCGGCTTTACCTTCATTCAAAAATATACCGGCTTCATAAGCCCCGGTGTTTTTGCCATGTTCATTCTTGGCTTCTTTTGGAAACGAACTACAGGCGCTGCAGCTTTGGTTGGTTTGATACTCGGCTTTGCGCTGGCCATATTCTTTAATAATTATGCGGTAAGCATTTTTGGTAAAGAAACCTGGATGTACACAGCTTTTGAATACCAGAAACTGGAAAAAGGTGTGGTGAAAACCATCGTTGAAATTCCTTTCCTTATTAATATGGGATGGTCTTTCTTCCTTACAGTGCTTGCCATGGTTGGTGTAAGTCTTGCAGGTTCTAAAGTAAATCCTAAAGCGTTTGAAATAGATAAAACAATGTTTAAACTAAAGCCAACAACAATTGCATTGATTGTTGCCACGCTTTTAATTCTTACTTTAATTTATGTAAGGTTCTGGTAAATTTGCAGGGGCAGAAAAACTGTTTTGCATTTTTATTTTAATAAAATTTAACGATATGGTTGCAGCCTTAATAAAGGCTGCAACTTTTTTAATAAACTATGGCTGCTCAGATAAAAGCATTTTTATTCGACCTTAATGGCACTATGATTGATGATATGCAATACCACATAACTGCATGGCATCGTATATTAAATGATTTGGGTGCAGGTATTTCTTTGGAAAGAATGAAAGACGAATGTTACGGAAAGAACAATGAATTGCTGGAACGGATTTTTCCAGGCCGGTTTAGCGAAGCAGAAAAAAACAAGATGAGCTACGAAAAAGAAGAAGCCTATCAAAAAGGATTTAAACCACACTTAAAATTAATTGATGGCTTAGATGAATTTTTAAAACTTGCCAATGAGCAAAATATTAAAATGGCAATTGGATCTGCGGCCATCATGTTTAATATTAATTTTGTGCTTGACAATCTGGGTATCCGTCATTATTTTGATGCACTCATCAGCGCCGATGATGTAGCCAACAGCAAACCGCATCCCGAAACTTATCTTACTTGTGCTGCAGCATTAAATGTTCAGCCAAATGAATGTATCGTTTTTGAAGATGCCCCTAAAGGTGTTGAGAGTGCTGCCAACGCAGGTATGAAAGCAATTGTAATAAATAGCTTACATCAGCAGGAAGAATTTCATGGTTATAACAACATTATTAATTTTCATGAATCCTTTAGTAACATTGAACTAAAAAATATTTTACTTCAATAATTGAGGAAAGTAAATTTCAGGTTGAAAATATTTTTTCCATAACAACCCATTTTTCGCCGGGCTTGCTGCCTGGTATTGGCTGTTGAAATTTCCACATCAGTTGTTCCCATTCCTGCACTTTGGGATTGGCAGCATCCATAGCAGCCTTGCGTTCAAAACTAAAAGTTTCGTCAGTATCCATTATCATAAACAACCTGTTACCGGTGCGGTATATTTCCATTTGTGTTATCCCGGCATCCAAAATACTTTTCTTTATTTCGGGCCATGCGTTTTCGGCTTTGTGCCAGTGTTCGTACTCAGCAATTAATGCTGGTTCATCTGCAAGGTCGAGTGCAAGGCAATATCTTTTCATTGAAAATAATTTTAAGTGGTTACATTTTTTACTTTGTAACCTTTCAATCCAAAATAAATGATTGCTAGAAAACAAAGCAGCGGAACAATGTATCCATACTGTATGTTTTTGGTAACATCGCTGATGTAGGCAAAAACCGGCGGCAAAATGGCACCGCCAACAATTGACATGATGATAAGGCTGCTGCCAAATTTTGTATCGCCTTTTAAATCTTTTATACCCAATGCAAAAATAGTTGGGAACATGATTGACATAAAAAATGCGATGCCAATTACAGCAAATACAGTTATTAAACCGGTGGCAAAAATGGCAACAAGGCAAAGCAGTACATTAATGGCTGCATAAATAGCCAGCAGCTTTTCTGCCTTGATATACTTCATTAAAAAAGTACCAAAAAAGCGGCCAACCATAAATGCCATACCGCAACCCCATCCTAAATAATCTGCGGCTTTAACCTTATCAATCCCTGCCGATTTGGTGGCGTACAAAATAAAAAAGCTGAACACACAAACCTGGGCACCCACATAAAAAAACTGTGCTACAACTCCCCATGTTAAATGGCTGTGCTTAAAAGCATGCAATATGCTTTTACTGGAAGCCTCCTCTTCGCCATCTTTTATTTCTGGCAATTTGGTAAACCAAAAAATTATGGCAACTAATAAAATGACTGCACCTAAAATTAAATAAGGAGTTTTTACAGTAGATGCTTCTGAGGCCAGCGCCATTTTTTTTGCTGCATCTGTCATGCTGCTTAACTCTGCATCTGTATAATCTTTGGTTAGTATTAATCTGGCTCCAATGATGGGTGCAACGGTTGCCGCCAGCCCATTAAATGACTGCGAAAAATTTAACCGCTGTGTAGAAGTTTCGGGGTCGCCGAGTAATGAAGCATAAGGATTGGCTGCCGTTTCTAAAATTGTTAAGCCGCAGGCAATGATGAAAAGTGCGCCCAGAAAAAAAGCATATTGCTGTGTGTTAGCTGCAGGAATAAATAAAAAAGAACCGCCGGCAAATAACAATAAGCCGGTAATAACACCTGCCTTGTATCCAAAACGTTTCATAATCATACCAGCAGGAATGGCCATTAAAAAATAAGCAATGAACACAGCAGAATCAACCAATGATGACTGCAGCGTTGAAAGGGTAAATGATTTTTTTAAATGTGGTATTAATATCGGGTCAAGGTTATGGGCAAATCCCCATAAAAAAAACAGGGAGGTTATCATGATAAAGGCAAAGCGGTAATTCCGGTTCGTTAATGATGGCATAGCGTTTCGTTAAATGATTATATCAATTGGTTAAAGACCTGCTTATTCCCATTTCCAGTCCCCGCAATTCTGCCAAACCCCTCAGCCTTCCAATGGCCGAATAACCTGGATTGGTTTTCTTTTTCAAATCATCCAGCATCTGGTGGCCATGGTCGGGCCGCATGGGGATGTTAATTTTTCGCTGCTGCATTATTTCAATCACATTTTTCATCACAGCATACATATTTACATCGCCTTCCAGATGGTTGTCTTCATAAAAATCGCCACACACATTTCGCTTTGTTGAACGCAGGTGCAAAAAATGAATTCTTTCACCAAATGTTTTTACCATTGCAGGCAAATCATTATCGGGCCTGACGCCATAAGAGCCTGTGCAAAAACACAATCCATTATTCAAAGATGGAACTGCAGCAATTAATTTATTTACATCTTCTTTTGTTTTAACCACACGGGGCAAACCAAAAATTGGATAAGGTGGGTCATCAGGATGAATAGCCATTTTAATACCTGCCGCATCAGCCACCGGTATTATCTGCTGTAAAAAATAAATCAGGTTATTCCTTAGTTCATTTTCATCAATATCATCATAAGTATCCAGTGCCTGCTGAAATTTTTCGGCAGTAAAACTTTCTTCGCTGCCCGGCAGGCCGGCAATAATATTCCGCTGCAGCAATTGTTTTTCAGCATCACTCATTAATTCAAATCTTTCTTTGCCTCTTTTTATTTCATCCGCTGTATAATCTTCATCTGCATTTTTTCTTTTAAGCATAAAAACATCAAAAGCCACCAGCGCTGCTTTTTCAAACCGGAGTGCTTTACTTCCGTCCTCCACTTCAAAACTTAAATCCGTCCTTGTCCAGTCAAGCACAGGCATAAAGTTGTAGGTAATTACTTCAATGCCGCAGGCTGCCAGGTTTTTAATACTCTGTTTATAATGATCAATATACCCCTCGAAATTTTCTCTTTGTGTTTTAATATCTTCATGTACCGGCACACTTTCCACCACTTTCCAATCCATGCCTGCATTGTTTACCTCAGTTTTTCTTTTTTCAATTTCTTCTATTGTCCAGATTGCTCCATTGGGAATGTGGTGCAAAGCCGTAATCACACCGCTGCAGCCGGCCTGGCGGATGTCGCTGAGGCTAACAGGATCGTTAGTGCCATACCAGCGCATTGTTTGTATCATTTTATAACTCATGAGAAAATGAAATTACGAAATAAAAAAGGACAACAATATTAAAAAGTAAAGTTGTCCTTGATGGTGGAGAATGACGGATAAATGTCGAACTTCTTTCTGGAAGATTTAAAATCTTTATTAAGTTGTGTTGATTAATTCTTAGAATGTTGCGATAGATGATAATTCTCAATCACGGAGTGAATATGACCATACGCATAAAACATGCGTGTTTTCAATCATACATTCACACATGAACTGTAAACCTTAAATCAAAATGTATGAAAAAAAAGATCATGTTATTTGCATTTGTTTCTTCAGGAGTAATGATAAGTTGTAATGATAAGAATTCTAATGCTACTGCACAGGAATCCACCACCTCTCCTTCAACAACATCCCCACAACCTGCAACAGTTGATGATGTTTCTCAAAAAAATGTTGTGCAGGTAGCCATTGGTAGCAAAGATCATACAACACTCGTTACAGCTGTAAAAGCGGCCGAGCTGGTTGATGACTTAAGTACTACCGGCCCTTTCACCGTATTTGCACCTACCAACGCGGCTTTTGATAAGCTGCCAGCAGGAACAGTTGACGGGTTGCTGAAGGCTAAAAAGAAAGATGAGCTGATTGATATCCTGCAATACCACGTATCAGTAGGCGTGTATAAGGAAGATGCCATGACCAACGGACAGATCATAGGACAGGTGAACGGAGGAAATATTACCATTACAAAAAAGGATGGAAAGACAATGATCAATGGTACAGCAACTATCCTGGCTACCATACCGGCATCCAATGGAATTGTATACATTATCGATGGGGTGCTGCTGCCTCCTTCTAATAAATAAGTGCAGTGATGGAGTTAGTGTATCTTATCGATACTATCATTTTTCTTTAAGATATTTAGGCGTATAAGAGTGGCTACGCTAATGGCCCTTTGCTTGGCCAATTGGGCCTTTTCACCTATATACAGCTCATCAACAGTGCTGGTAAAGAGATGTAGCCACTGTTGAAAGT
>JANNAM010000104.1:0-8032 GCA_031384415.1 Bacteroidota bacterium | reverse complement strand
CGGGCCAGAGCGGCACCGGAAGCAATATCGATGTGCTGTACCATAAAATTTACTGGCGCATCAATCCGGACTCCTCTTTAGTTCCCAAATACATCAAGGGTTCGGTGCAAACCAATTTTAAAACCATTGTATCCAATGTTTCTTCCATCAGTTTCGATTTAAGAAGCACCCTTACCGTTGACTCGGTTAAATTCCGTGGGGCAAAACTGGCCGCAGGCAATATCACCTGGTCAGGCAACACGGTCATCATTGCACTGGGCACCACACTTGCCAATAATTTTATTGATTCACTCACTATTTATTACCAGGGCGTTCCGCCCAATGTAGTGGGTGCTGCTGAGGGGTATCAAAATGGAAATGATGTAGGTGGTGCAGCAAAATACATTATGACTTTATCAGAATCATACGAAGACAGAGACTGGTGGCCATGTAAGGCAGATATGCAGGACAAGATAGACTCAATGGATATTACCGTTAATGTTCCCTGGGCTTCGCCAACTGCGGCCGATACCTTTTGGGTGGCAAGCAATGGTAAATTAGTTGATTCAACTATCAATGGCAGCAGCAGAAGCTTCACTTTCAGGTCTCGTTATCCCATGGCCTCGTATTTGGTTTGTGTATCGGTAGCAAGGTTTAACAGGTATTACAGGGTGGTAAATATAAACGGCACCAATGTGCAGGTAGTGTATAATCTGTTTAGGGGTAAAAGCGCCGGTACTTATACCAATATTCTTACCAAGATGGACAGTATGAACCTCACCCTGTCTGCCTTCAGCGCTAAGTTTGGCGACTATCCTTTTAAACTGGAAAAGCATGGATATTATGATGGCCTGCTTGGTGCAGGCGGAATGGAACACCAGACTTTTTCAGCCATTCAAACAGGTGCTACCCTGCAGGATTCCAAAACACTTGCCCATGAACTGATGCACCAGTGGTTTGGCGACAATGTAACCTTTGGCACCTGGAACGATTTGTGGCTGGCCGAAGGTTTTGCCCGTTATTCGGAAGCCTTGTATTACGAAATTGTAGCCAACAAGCCTGTAACTGCCTATTATGTAAGAAGCAGCCATAAAAATGCAGCATTGGCCAACACCACTACCAGCACCTGGATACCCAATAGCAGCATGGGCACATCCGACCTTATCTGGAATTCTTCTTACGGAACGATGGTGTACGAAAGAGGGGCGATGATTGTTTCGATGCTGAGGGCTATTTGCGGCGATACCAAATTTTACCAGGCGGTTACCAATTACCAGACAGCCCTGGCAGGTAAATCGGCCACTACCGATTCTTTGCAAAACTATTTCAATGCAGTGCTCGGCACAGATATATCTGGGTTCTTTGATGATTATGTGGGCGGCTCAGGCTCTGGCACTACTGCCGTTGGCGGCGTTGGTAATCCCATCAACCCCGTTAACTGGAACAGCCCTGCAGCAAATCAATTAGTAATTCAAATGGGCACACAAACCAAAACAAGCGGCTCCAATGTCAGCTATTTTAATGGCCCCGTTGTATTGCATGTTACCAATGCAGCCTCAGGCTGGACAAAAGATACCACCATTGTTTTTTACGATTGGGGAAGTGGTAATCTTTCCTATGCAGGCAATGGCTTAAGCGACCCGGTTCCAGGAAATATATTAAACTATACATTGTCATTTACCCCCACCAATGTATTTTATGACGACAGCGCCAGAACAATGTCAACAGGCTCTGCCACCAATGTGCCTGCGCTAAAAGGTTATCGCTGGCTGGGCGGCACAAGCAGTGTGTGGTCAACTTCGGCCAACTGGGATGCTAACCTGGGCATACCGCCATCTGGAGCACAGGTAACAATTGCTACCACAGTAAACCAGCCTGCACTGGCAGCATCCACCATCGTAGATGTATTGGATATTACAGGAGCCAACACCCTTTCTATTGGAAGTAATACACTTACAATAAACGGGGCTATTTATGGCACAGGAACATTAACAGGTTCATCAGCTTCAAACCTGGTAATTGGTAATGCAGCAGGTACCATTTCTTTTACACAAACAACAGCGGCCACTCGTTCGCTGAATAATATAACACTTAACAGCGGCAGCAGTGCAACCCTTGGGAATGCATTAGATGTTTACGGCACAATCAGCCTTACAGCAGCCAGCCTTAATGCGAATGCTGTAAGCCTCACTTTAAAGTCTAATGCTTCGGGTACTGCCCGTATTGCCGACCTTACAGGAAGTACTTTGAGCGGAGCAACAAACGTAACCATAGAAAGATATATACCTGCCAACAGCAACAGGGCCTGGCGCTTATTATCAGTGCCAACAACAGGCCAAACCATTAAACAGTCGTGGCAGGAAGGCCAGGCAGCAGGTTCCACCGCACTTACAGGGCAGGGCGTACAAATTACAAGCAATGCTGCAGGCTGGTCAGCCGACGGCTTTGATTTTAATACCGCAGGCACCTCCATGCTTACGTACGATTATATAAACAATGCATGGCAGGCTATAGGCCCAACAAGTGCAGCCATCGCCAGTACTGAAGGCTACATGTTATACATCAGGGGCGACAGAACCGCCATACCTTCCAATGGGCTTATCACGGCAACCACATTAAGAACCAAGGGAACTGTTTACCAGGGAACACAAGCTGCACAAACCGTTACTGCCAATAAATTTGCATTGATTGGTAATGTGTATGCTTCGGCAATTGATTTCAGGAATATTACAAGAACAGGCGGAGTGGATGCCGCATTTTATGTGTGGGATCCTAAACTGACAGGTTCAGGCTCGGGAGCTTACCAGACATTTACTTTAAGCGGCGGTAATTATATTGTTACCCCCGGTGGCGGAAGTTATGGAACAGGAGGCTCTGTAAACAATACCATCCAGTCGGGTTCTGCATTTCTGGTGCATGCTACCTCAACATCGGGTACTGTACAGTTGCTGGAAACCAGCAAAACAACAGGCAGTGCCATTGTTAATACGCCTTCTGCTGTTGGCGAAAGATTAATCACCAATTTATATACAGTAAATGGCGGCATAAATAAACTGGCCGATGGCTCAATGGTATTGTATGATGATACTTACTCAAATGGCGTGGACGGAAACGATGCCAGGAAGATGAATAATTTTGGCGAAAACATCGGCATGCTCAGGAATGACAGCAATTTAGTGGTGGAAAAGAGGCCGGTTATTACTGCAACAGATACTATCTTCTTTAAAACATCCAATTTAAAACAACAAGGGTATCAATTGGAATTTGTGGCAGATAACCTTGATCATCCGGGCCTGGTGGGAAAAATTGATGACAATTATCTTTTAACGAGTACCCCGTTAAATTTAAACGGAACCACTACAGTTAACTTTACGGTGGACGCAAACCCCGGTTCTTCAGCCAGCAACAGATTCAGGATAGTTTTTGGCCCTTCGGCCCCTTTGCCGGTAACGTTTATAAGCGCAAGGGCTTGGCAGCATGTACATGATATTGCACTGGAATGGAAGGTAGAAAATCAAATGAATATTGACAGGTATGAAATAGAAAAATCAGTGGACGGACACAATTTTAATAAGGTGGGCACTCAAATATCTGTTGGCAGTAATGGTATAGGTAATACTTATAACTGGTTAGATATGAATACTGTAACAGGCGATAATTTTTACCGGATTAAGAGTATAGGTGCCGGCGGATATAAACAATACAGTGATATTGTAAAAGTGAAGATTTCAAAGGGCAACCCTGTTATAAGCATGTATCCCAACCCGGTTACCAATCACACTGTTACAGTTCAGTTTACCAATCTGCCAAAAGGAAATTACACTGTGCGTTTATTGAATAATAGCGGGCAGTTAATGATGACAAAAGAATGTAAACATGCAGGGGGAAGTGCTGCAGAAACCATTGCACTGAACAGGAGTATTGCAAAAGGGAATTACCAGTTAGAGATAGTTTACCCCGATGGCAAAAGAACAGTTCAGGGTATTGTGAAAGAATAGAAAGCAAAAGTAAATACAAGTTTGATACAAGGTTAATGGGGCTTTAGTGGGGAGTTAGTGGGGAATAAGGTTGAGGTGATTTGTTTAAGTCAGGGCAATTCAACTTTAACTTGACAACATTAGCCAATGGGGCAACCTGTAAATTCTGCAAGTTTTTTTTTAAATTATGTAATTAACCAATGTTTAAAGCTGCGTAGCTTGCGTCTATAGAAATTAGCAAGGTTTGCTACAACCATGCAATTGCCTCAAATGCGGGCAGTCTTTCTGTTATTTATCCACGTATTAAGAATAACTTCCAGTTGGTGGTATAAGTATTTTTTGCGATTTTTGTCATACTACACCCCAAAATAGAATTATGCTTATACAAAGGTTTACTAACCACTTTTTCAATCTTCATTTCACTATTGTAATATGTATTTGTGTAGTTTTATTTACTTCCTGTAAAACAACCCAAATAGGCAATGGTTCATATTTTAAAAACCTCCAGAAAGATACCAGCTTCCGTAATACCGGTACCGCACATACCGAATCAAAAATTACTAAAAAAGACCAGCTGGCCATCATTATTGCCAGTTCCAGCAGGGAGGAAGATGTAATTTATAATGCACCCTCCGGGGGCGGTGCAACAGGAATGCTTACAGGAGGCAGCAGTGCAGGTGGCGGATATTGGGTAGATGCCAATGGCAATATCCAGCTTCATAAAATAGGCATTATACATGCCGAAGGAATGACGAGGAGAGAACTGAAAGATAAAATACAAAAAGATTTGCTGCCTTATTTAAAAGACCCCATAGTAAGCGTACAATACATGAACCGTAAAGTGACTGTAATGGGCGAAATAAAAGCCCCTAAAATAATACCCATGCCCGAAGAGGAATTAACCATACTGGATGCACTGGCAGCGGGCGGCGATGTTACCGAATTTGCAAGAAGGGATAATATTTTACTCATCAGGGAAACCGAATCGGGCAAACAGGCACAGCATATTAACCTGGAAGATAAATCCATTTTTACATCGCCCTGGTATTACCTGCAGCCCGGCGATGTATTGTACGTTAGCCCCAACGACGAAAGGGAAAAGCAGGCAAAGCGTGCCATGCGCCAGCAAAATTTTTCAGTTATTATATCAGCAGTATCCCTGGCAGTAATTATTTTAGACAGGGTTATCCGTTAATAAGAACCATACTCAGAATTATCATGACCGACGACAAACAATTTTTTCAGGAAAGGCCCGAAACGAATTTACTGGTGCAGATACTGCAGCGTTACCTGCCTTTTTGGCCATTGTTTGTGGTAACCATTAGTATAAGTCTGGCAATATCTTATGTTTACCTAAGGTCGCAGGTAAAAATATATGTGGCCGGTGCCAAAGTATTACTGAAAGACCCGCAAAAAAACGGCGGCGACAGCAAAGTGCTGGATGCCCTGAATATTTTCAGCGAAAAAAAGATTGTAGAAAACGAAATCATTGTCATCCGTTCTTCTTCACTGATGGAAGAAGTGGTACGTTCCCTCGATTTATATACATCCATTTACAATGAAGGCAAAGTAAGGATTGAAGAATTGTATGGAGACAATTCGCCGGTTGTTTTTCAGGCACTCAATAAAGACAGTGTTGAATACAACGGAAAACATTATTTTAAAGTAAACTGGAAAACCAGCATCATTGAAATTGCCGGTCAAAAAGTAGCTTTTAATTCCGTCTTTACCCTCGGCAAAACTGCTTACCGGGCTGTGATGACCGAATCATATAATAAAACTGTTACGGGAAAAAACTATTATGCAGTTTTTAATACTGTTGGCGGAGCTGCCGCAGGCCTGATTGGCGATTTAAAAGCAAATGCCACTTCCAACACTTCCACGGTTATTGATGTAAAATTAGAAACACCTGTTCCCAAAAAAGGAGTGGATGTGCTCACGAGGTTGTTCCAGGTGTACAATGCTGCTGCTATTGAAGATAAAAACCAGATTGCAGCCAAAACACTTGCCTTTATTGAAGACAGGCTGCTGCTGGTTAATGGCCAGTTAGACAGTGTACATAAGAATATTCTTTCTTTTAAATCCAGGGAAGGTGTTTATAATCTGGGCAGCCAGGCCGAACTGTATTTATCAAATGTAAAAGATTTAGATAAACAGAGCAGCGAACTGGAAATGCAGTTGGGTGTGCTGGGCGACATCTCCGATTATGTAAATCAAAAAGGAAAAAAACCAGGAACAGTTCCCTCTCTGCTGCTGGTGCAGGATCCCACATTAACTAACCTGCTTGGAAATCTTTACCAATCGGAATTTTCATTGGATAAACTGAAAGCAAGTACAGGTGATAAAAGTGATGCCGTTATTTTAGCAGAAGAATCAGTGAACAGGATAAGGGGCGATATAAAGGAAAATTTAGGCACTATCAGGAGTAACCTGCTGTCGGTAAAAAACAGGGTAAACGCTATGATTGGCCAAAACTCCGGAATGCTCAGCAATATTCCGCAAAAAGAACTGGGCTTATTAGATATCAGCAGGCAGGAAGCAGTAAAAAATAATATTGTAAATTATCTGTTACAGAAAAGAGAAGAAACAGCGTTGTCATCTGCTTCCACAACAGCCGATTTACGAATATTGGAAAAAGCATCTGCTTACGGACCAATCAAACCGGTCTCCAAAACATATTACATGACTGGCTTTTTGCTGGGGCTGCTGGCTGCCGTTTTATATGTTTTAATCAGGGAACAATTCAACAGCAAGGTTTTGTTCAGATCCGAGATAGAACAAAAAACCAAAGTGCCGGTAGTGGCCGAAATTGTTCAGACAGATACTAAGGAAGCAGTGGCCATTTCCGATGGCAAAAGAACAATCATTGCCGAGCAATTACGTTCCCTGCGTACCAATCTTTCATTTATGGGGGTCAATGATGAGCTGAAAACCATACTTGTTACTTCCAGTATTTCCGGCGAAGGAAAAAGTTTTATTGCCATCAACTTAGCCATGAGTATAACACTAAATGGTAAAAAAGTTGCCCTCATGGAAATGGATCTTCGCAAACCCAAACTGAGCAAATACCTGGGTATCAACCGTGACCCTGGTATTTCAAATTACCTGATAGGCAAAGCATCTATTAACGATATTATCAAGGAAACAAAATACCCCAATTTATTTATTGTTTCCGCAGGCCCTATTCCGCCCAATCCAACCGAGTTGATAACAAGTAAGCGGTTTGGCGAAATGATGGAAGAATTAAAAAAAATGTTTGATTACATCATCATTGATTCGGCACCCATTGGCCCTGTTACCGATTCGCAATTACTGGGCAAATATGCCGACACTACTTTGTTTGTAATAAGACACGGCCTTACACCCAAAATTTTCCTGCGCATGATTGACGAACTGTACCAGCAAAAAAAATTCAACAATATGTGCCTTGTGTTTAACGGTATAAAAAGAAGGGGGCTTATTTACAATAGTTATGGATATGGATATACAGGCTATGGATATGGATACACTGGTTATGGATATTATGTAAGCGATAAGGAGAAACCTACACTTAATAATTTGTGGGGATTTACCGGTTGGGTAAGAAGATTGTTTGGGAAGAAATAAGAGGGTTTAAATTTTATATTTTTTCAGGATTGAACAGTATTATAAATTAATACCTTCAATA
This sequence comes from Bacteroidota bacterium, assembly GCA_031384415.1. Taxonomy (GTDB): domain Bacteria; phylum Bacteroidota; class Bacteroidia; order Chitinophagales; family Chitinophagaceae; genus Ferruginibacter. The sequence continues at coordinate 409 of JANNAM010000104.1, read as the reverse complement.
TAATGATGCCATTAAAGCCAAAGTCTTTAATAGCAAACTGTAAACCACAAACTTTTAAACATCCTTCAGTTTTACAGAATGACTGTGACTGAGGGACAGCGAAGCTTTGCACCTTCACTTCATTCGCATAAAGAAAAAACAGGGTGTTGCAAATTTTAAAATTATTTTAAAAGCAAGTTTTAGGTACTGAACAGATTATTTTTCAATGAAAGATACAATTAACTGGTACGCTGTGTACACAAAGCCCCGCTGGGAGAAAAAAGTGGCTTCGCTGCTGGAAGAAAAAATGATTGAACATTACTGCCCTTTGAATAAAGTAGAACGCCAGTGGAGCGACAGGAAAAAAGTAGTGCTGGAGCCTTTATTTAAATCCTATGTATTTGTGCAGGTAGCCGAAGATAAAAAATGG
>JANNAM010000044.1:0-4754 GCA_031384415.1 Bacteroidota bacterium | reverse complement strand
CCGCCGCGCTGCGGCTGCTGACCCAACCGCGCACCCGGGTGCTGGACATTGCGTTGATGGTGGGTTATGGCTCGGCTGAGGCCTTTGCCCATGCCTTCAAGGAAGGCTTTAAGATGTTGATAGGCTTCGTGTTTGAGATCGCATTCCGGCAGCTCATCCCAGGTGACGCGCCAACTGAGGACGACGTTCGGTGATTCGGGCTTATTGAATTTAATGGAAGCTCCAGCCAATCAGTTACCGTAAGCGGTACCGTATCTAACAGCATAAGTTACCGTGTAAATAATGCCGCTGGTATCGTATTAGCAACTGGGATCACCATTAATACAGGCGCTGCTTTAAGAATGACAGCAGGGGCCATCACGGGTGGTACTGTTACTTATAATGCTACAGGTTCTACATTAACCTATGATGCAACGGCTGCAACACAAACAAGTACCAGCGTTGAATTCCCTTCCACGAACGGACCGGTGAATTTAACCATCAATAATACCAATGCAACACCAAACGTAAGTTTGCATGCGTCAAGAACAATAACCGGTGTATTAACACTTACAGCAGGCCGCATTCTTTTAGGCACCAGTGATTTGACACTTGCTGTTGCAGCTACCGTTTCCGTTACCACACCAGGCTCCACTAAAATGGTAGTAACCGATGGTACCGGCCAATTGAAAAAAGTGTTTGCAACAGGTACGCCATCCTTTACATTCCCCGTAGGTGAAGCAACGGGCATTATAGAATATTCTCCTAACACTTTAACTTTTAGTGCCAACAGTTTGCAACGTACTATCGGCGTAAGGGTTATTGATATTGTACATCTGAACATGAATACTGGTTCTACAGCCGTTGATTATCTCAGCCGTTACTGGAGTTTTACTGATGATGGAGGTGCAGCTTCCTATACCTATACCGGCACATTTACTTACTTAACCGGAGGCGTAGATGTAAATGGTACTGAAGCAAACATAAGAGTGAGCAGTTGGAATGGCAGTGCATGGACACAGCAACCCAGTTCAATTACTTCTCCCACACTTACTATTACTACCGGTTTAACAGAGGTAACCGGCCCATTAAATAATAATGATTATGCAGGAAGAACTAACCCACCAGTTGTTTATACCTGGACCGGGGGAGTAAACCAGGACTGGGGTACTACCGGCAACTGGGATGTTGCAGGGTTCCCTAATTCAACGAATCATAATGTAGTCATTAACACTGCCGGCGGTAACCAGCCAATTATTGCAACCGGTTCGGCTTACACAACAGGAACTTTGACAGTTAACAATGCAACAGCTTCATTGACATTGAGCGGCACAGCCTCGTTAACAACAGGTGGTGCAACCACAGTTACAGCAGGCAGCCTTGTATTAAACAATACTTCCAGCCTTGTGTTGGGAAGTACGTTTACAAATTCAGGCACTTTAACGGTTAATAATACAGCATCAATAACTTCAAGCAATGCAACATTTACTTTAGGAACTGCAACCTTTGCAGTAGGCAGTACCGTTAACTTTAACCAGACAGCAGCTTATACAGTTGCTGCTCTTACTTATGGAAACATTACGATTGGAGGTACTTCGGGAGTGTTGAGTTTAGCAGGTAATACAACTGTTGCCGGTAATTATACACAAAGTGCTGGTACTGTTAGTTTAACAACAACTGCTGCAGTCTATAATTTAACTGTTGGCGGTAATTTTACTATGACAAATGGTACTTTTAATGTGCTTACAAGTACTGCTGCCACCACCGCAACAACGGCAACTGTAACTGGCACTACAAACACTTCAGGAACTGCAAGCATTGTACTGGAAAGTGTAAGTAATACAAATGCAAATGGTATTGGTATTTTTCAAACAACAGATTTTACTACTACAAGTACTGCTACTTCCATAGTTGAAGTTGGAGCAACCGGTACTTATACAAATAATGAATTTAGGATAAAAGGCAATTTGAATAAATCTGGAACAGGAACTTTTAATATACAATCCACAAGTAATGTGGCAGGTGGTATTGTATTTAATAAAGTAGGCACACAAACATTCACCTACACTGGTACTGCATCAGGGTTTATTTCATATTATGTAAGTAGTGGAAGTACTTTGCAAATGTCTACTGGTATAGCTTTGGGTACTGGCAATAATCCATACAGCAACTTTACTGTAAATACTGGTGGGTTACTAGATATGGGAGCAACAAGTGTAATCAGCGGTAGTGCATCTGGTGCAACAGGCTTCACTTTAGCATCTGGTGCTTCTTTAATTACAGCAAATGCTACAGGCGTTGTAGGTAGTATAACTGCAGCAGTTAAGAATTTTAGTTCGGCTGCTAACTACGAATTTAATAGTACAGTAGCTGTACAAAGTACAGGATTCACTGGTTTAACCATCACTACACCAGCATCTATACTCATCAGCAATACTTTTGGAGCGGTAACCGCAGATGCGAATGTTACTTTTGGTAATACTGCCACATTAACTGTAAATGCGGCTTCTACATTCGATGCCAATACCAAGTTATTCGCTTTTGGTACTACACCTGTTGGATTGGTATTAAATGGTAAATTACAAACTAATAATACGGTTGGTTTCTCTGGTACGGCGTTTACAACAATTGTAAGCACCAATACGCCTCCTGTAACATTTGGATCTACTTCTACGGTAGAATACAATGCAACTGCTGCACAAGCAGTAACCGGAAGAACGGATTATAGAAACCTGGTATTTACCGGAGCAAGTGTTAAAACAGTGGGAGCTACTACAACAGCTGCTGGAAATGTAACAATCAATAGCGGTACATTGGATTTAGGCAATTTTGTTTTTAGTGTTGCCGGAAGCTCATTTACCAATAATGGAATATTAGTAGGCTCTATGCTTACTAATACCAGCAGCCGCTTGAGATTTACTGGAACGGGAGCTCAATCTTATTCAGGAACCGGTACAGTAGGTACTTTAGCAGACCCTTTAGCTGGCATTCAAACAACAAATTCAGGGTCAGGTGTAACATTTAATTCGGCAGTTACCAACCTTAATGTAAACCGTGTTACTTTCTTTGGTACGGGAGGTTTCATCAATAGTAATAAGCTTACTATTGGTAACAGTGGATCAACTCTTTCTCTAATCCAACTTGGCCAGGCAAGCGGAACTGTTACCGTAGGAACTTTTGATGTGGCACCAAACTTTAGTCTTAGCAGCGGCGGGTTGTCCATATCTTACCTGCAGGAAACAAGTACAAGAACAACAGGCTTTGAAATTCCATCGGGAGGAGCCTTAACAAATCTTACAATAGATAATACCAACAGTGTAAATATGAATTCATCCATTACAGTAAGTGGTGTAGCAACTTTAACCAGTGGTAAATTATCTATCGGGGCTAATACACTTACCTTAAATGGTACAGCATCCGGGTCTGGTACATTGACTGGCTCTACCAGTTCTAATCTTACCATTGGTGGCACCGGTGCATTGGGTACCCTTAATTTTGATCAAACAACCGATGCACAAACCAATGCCTTAGCTAATTTAACTATCAATCGTACCAGCAGTGGAACGGTTACTTTGGGCAATAATTTAACAGTAAATGGAACATTAACGCTTACTTCGGGTTTATTTGACTTAAACGGAAGCAACAATGTTACATTAGGGGCAACTGCATCCATAGCAACTGAAACTTCCACAAGCAGTTTTGTAAATACCGGAAGTCCAACAGTTGGAAACGGATATGTACAAACGACCCGTACACTGGGGGCCAATCCTGGTAATGTGGCCAATCTGGGGGTAACAATTACCACTGCTTCGGTAATGGGGGTAACCACTATAAAGCGTTTCCCGGCTAAATCAGTAACCAGTATCCCCGGCACCGGTAACAGTATCACACGCATTTACAGCATTACGCCAGCAACAGCAGCGTCGAATGTTACATTAACGCTTACTTACTTCAGCACTGAACTCAACAGCAATAACGCGGCAACGCTGGTAACCTATTATTCAACGGGAGCCAATGAAACAACAGCAGCCGGCTACACTAATTTTTATGGCACTACCAGTTCTACTAGCAGTTCTGTAACAACGGTGTCAACCGTTTCGTTAACCACTGCATCCACCTTCCTCACGCTTGCTTCTACCAACGGGTATGTAACAGTGCAGGATGGCGACTGGAATACGCCTGCCACCTGGTCAACCAACTCATTGCCACCGGCAAGTGCAAGCGTAACCATCAATCATATAGTTACAGTAAACAGTGCAGTTGCCAATGCAATGACCGCTATTACGGTAAACAGTGCCAAATCTTTAACATTCAATAATCCATCCGGCACAGGAACGCTTAGCACCACCACTTTAACCAACAATGGTTCGGTAGTGATGACCAACGGAGGCACGCTTACCATTGCAAGCGGTGGCACTTTTGCCAATGGCGCTAATACCTTTACCGGTGGTACAGGTACAGTGGCTTTCGCTGGCACAGGTACCGTAACCGGTACCATCACTTTCGCTAACGTAACCATCGGTGGCGGAGTTAACTTTGGTACTGCAGCTACCATTGGAACTTCTTTACAAATAAATACAGGCGGTTTTGTGAATACCAACGCTGTTACTTATGGTGGCAGTTCTACTTTAATATATAATAGCGGAGGCACTTATGGCCGCAGTGCAGAATGGAATGCAACCAGTGGAGCAGGCTATCCAGCTAATATTATCCTTAGCAACAGCACCACTTTAACGGTGGTGAATGGTGCCAACTCTTATAAAAAAGCATCTGGT
>JANNAM010000036.1:0-2079 GCA_031384415.1 Bacteroidota bacterium | reverse complement strand
TAATTAACATATTCCGGGCAGAAATGTTCAGCACAACACAAAAAATATTTATAGCCGGATTATTTTCCTGATCTCAATCAAAATGACTTCAGATGTCTAATAAGCTCAAAATTTCATACTTATCATTTTTATCAGCAATAGTTATTTTACTGAATAGTTGTTCATTCAGTGCAAAAACTACCGAACGGTATTATAAAAAAGCATTAACACAAAGCTATGATATGATTGCAGTACCGGGCGTACCATTTACCGAAGCCGGCTGGGACAGCACGATGAAAGCCCGTGTTTACTGGGCCAAACATTTATATGACAAAGGAATTGCAAAAAATATCATGTTTTCGGGTTCATCGGTTTACAGCCCTTATTACGAAGGCGAGATCATGGCCTTGTATGCCATAGCAATTGGTATTCCAAAAGAAAACGTATTTACCGAAACCAAAGCTGAGCACAGCACAGAAAATTTATACTATGTGTACCTGAAATCAAAAAAACTTGGTTTTACTGATATTGCACTTGCAACTGACCCATTTCAGGCAAAACAGTTAAAAAGATTTGCCAGACTAAGGATTGGTGAAAACACAGGAATTATACCAATAGTCTTTGATACGTTGAGGAAAATACAACCCTTTATGGCCGATCCTAAAATAGATTACCAAAAAGCATTCAACAATAATTTTGTTTCTATAAAATCAAGGGAATCTTTCTGGAAAAGGTTAAGAGGTACTATGGGGAAAAATATAGATTACAATGCCTATTAGCAGTTATTTTTTTTCCTGCAGCTGCACATGAATATCTTTATCTCCCCATAAAATATTCATGTTTCCGTCAGCATCTAACTTATAAGTCAACTTTTCAGAAACTGTTTCAACCTCCCTGTCACGTACGGGTACCCTTAACACATCATCAGCTTCCTTGTAGGTAAAAGCACCCCATTGATCCCAGGTTTTGTTAAAAATAAGTATCCAGGCTTCTTCCTGTACCAAAACAAAAAAACCGTATTTGCCTTTTGGTAAAACCTTGCCTTCCACCACGATATCTTTATCCGTTTCAAAAACGGTAGCTTCATTAGCTCCGGCACGCCAAACCTTACCCGGCAAGGGTTCCAGGTCAATGCCAATTGTTCTTCCTTTTACAGATGGCTGGCTGTATGAAATAGTAATGGTGGTTTCGCCAACTTTTTGTGATACCGTTGCAGGAGGGCTCGGCCGCTTTGATTTATCTTTTTGTGCAGATGCATTTAATGAAGTGAATAACAACAAACTCATTACACTTATGGAAAACAATCTTTTCATTATATTATTTATTTAGGTGCTAAAATTATGGATTAAAATTCAGGATTCAGTAAAAGCACGAACCATCCATAAATTAATTAATCAGGAATTAACCCGATGGGCAGTATAATTTCCCAGCGGTTTTTAACCGTTGGGTTCAGCAGGTCCTTATCCAGCAAATGTGAAAAACGCACACCAATACTCACCGGAAAAGCATTCCATATTTTTGTATCAAAATAAATTTCGGCACCGGTACTGCTGTTTATTACTTCGGTAAGTACATTATTTACCCTTGCCTTTGCATTGGTATAATCATAAAAAGCATTAGCCCTTATGCGTTGAAAATAAAGCAGGTTGGCAAAGCCCCAATCGGGATAAATTACCGGTAGCTGATAATTAACCCCCAGTTTGTACATACGCCTGGTACTTAAAGCCTCGTACCCCCGTGAATAAGAAAACACTTTGCTGAACAGATCGGGCAGTGTATCCCTGTTTTGATAAGCCGTATTAATTACCAGGCTATGGTTACGCCCTATGCCGGGGAAATAAAACGAAGCAGCCGCCACAAATTTGTGGCTGTTACGAAAATTAAATGCATCCCGGTAATTTAGAGATAAAGATTGTGCCCAACGTGGGTTTATATGCTGCCGGGCCTTCTGGCTAACATTGCTGAAACTTAAAAAAGCATTCATGTAATTGATGGACTTATTATTAAAAACGTTTTTACTTACCCCTGTATAATAATATTGCTCCAGGTTATACCCTATTCCAAAGCTTAAAAATTTATTGGTTCTGCCACCAACAAAAC
>JANNAM010000240.1:0-1697 GCA_031384415.1 Bacteroidota bacterium | reverse complement strand
CGCATTTTGCGACCTTAAACTTTCATACTCTTGTTGGGTTAATTCAAACATATAATGGCTGGGGAAACGGTTTAGATTTCTATTCACCTGTTCTTTTAACCGTTTTGTTTCTACCCCATATAATTCGGCTATATCACGGTCTATCATCACTTTTTGTCTACGTACTAAATATATCTCATCAATAATTTTCTCTTCAATAATTGCAACTGTTGATTTTTCTTTTGGCATGTTAATTCTAATCATAAAGGAGAAAAATAAAACCCTTCAATTCTTCGTAACCACTTCATCTAAATTTAAAATTGCATTCGCAACTACTGTCAACGCTGCTGTTTCAGGATTGGTATGTTCATTGATGCCACCAATTATTTCGCAGGTTTTATCCGCATCGTTTTTAAACTGAGCATACCCTTTATAGTATAAACGCATCAGCGCCTGCAAACTTTTTTCATCAATTGCGTGGTGCGTTGCCAGTTTAAAACCAGTGCTTATTTGCTGTTGTATATCTTTTCCTGTATCTGCGTGCATCCGGTAAGCAAACTTCCTTGCAATATCAATGTAGGCAGAATCATTTAAAGATGTAAGTGCCTGCAGCGGTGTGTTGGTGCGTATGCGGCGCACCGTACATACTTCACGGGAAACACCATCAAAAGTTAGCATGGACGGATAGGCGGCTGAACGTTTCCAGTAAGTGTACAAGGCCCGGCGGTACTGATCTTCACCTTTACTTTGCACCCACTCTGCCCCATTCCATGGCGATAGCCAGATGCCTTTTGGCTGGTAAGGAAATACACTGGGGCCATACATTTTATTGCTGATAACACCGCTGATACAAAGTGCCTGATCTCTTACCTGCTCAGCCGATAAGCGTACCCTTGAAAAACGGGCGTAAAATTTATTGGTAGGGTCTTTCTGCAATTGTTCGGGAGTTATTTTAGAGTCTTGCCGGTAAGTGGCACTTAGCACAATTGTTCTGATCAGTTTTTTTACACTCCATTTGTCGTTGTACATAAACCTGTAACTTAACCAGTCAAGCAGTTCCTGGTGTGTAGGTGTTGTGCCCTGAGAGCCCATGTCTTCCAGCGTTTCAACAAGGCCTGTTCCAAACAATTGCTCCCATACCCTGTTCACCATTGTTCTTGCAGTCAATGGATTTTGTTCTGCAGTTAACCATTGTGCCATACCCAGTCTGTTCCTTGGCGCATTGGCTGGTAATACTCCCAATGAGTTCGGCACATCCGGATTTACCACTGCTCCTTTTACAAGCCAGTTACCTCTTTCAAAAACATTGGAAGTGCGGTGCAAAAAAGAAGGATTGTCCATCATTACCGGGGTTGTGGGTACATCGGCATTCAGCAATTGCCAAAAGTTTTTTTGAGCAGTTTCAAAACCAGGTTTATCTGCCCCGGCCAGTTCACTGGTAAAATAAAACCAGTCAAAAATAACGCCTGTTGCTTCCGGCTTTTTGAGTTGGTTATTTTTATACTCAAAATAAAGATGGTGGGTACCTTGCTGCGGTGCTATATCAGCCTTATTTATCTCCCATCCGGCTGTAGCTTTTTTTAAGGGGATGGTAGCAATAACTGGCCCGTTGGGCTCATCAATATGTATTTGCCATATACCGCCATCGGCGTAAGACTGGCTGCGAAATATTAATTGTGTGTGGTTGGTGAGGTCAACATTTTTAAGCCTGCAAAGGG
>JANNAM010000219.1:0-3273 GCA_031384415.1 Bacteroidota bacterium | reverse complement strand
GCCTTTGCTCGACAAAGAAGTGCTGGGCACCACACAGTTTATCTGGCAGCCGCAGCTAAGTTTTGCAGATGGCAGCGATAAAAAATTTGTGTGGACAGTGCAGACATTCGATTTTAAGCGCCAGCTTTTAACAGGCGATGTGCCCAATGGCGAGGGCAGGAGCGAAGCAAAAACATTTACGGTGTCATCAACAGCAGCCGACAGGCTGGGTAAAAGAATTACCGGTTTGTAAATAAAATGCATTGATAAAATTCCCTGGAAAACGATTTTCTCATGCGTAGTTTGGTTTTGGGGTTGCTCACCACAACCCCACTTTTTATTGCATTAATTTTTCACCCGTTTTACAAAAGGCTATGATTGATTTACCGCTCACTCAGCCAAAAGGCATTTTCAAACAATGAACCGGCTAACATACGAAAGCAGGGTTGTGTAAGGCAGGGTTTATAAATAATTTTATTACTGATAACTGGAAAAATACGCCCGATAATTTATCAGTAAACTGCAATAAGATTTGATAATGCAACAAATACCAAGTAGGTTTAACCACCAATACAACTGACATGAAGCAATTTTTTTTATTGTTCATTTTTTTTACCTCAGCATTTTTTGCAAAGGCACAGTGGCGGCTGCAGTTGCAGGCCGGCCCTTCGTTTGCGTTGCGGCCTGTAAATAAAGATTCTCTTTTTTCGGGACAAAAAAAAGCAATGCATTTGCAGGCCAGGGCCGTTTACTTTTGGGGCCATCTTGGCCTTGGTGTGGCCATTGGTTATTTAAAACAACCAGTACGCAGCGATGCCAATAAAAACAGGCCGCCTTCTTTTCTTACAGGTATAGATACTTTTACCCTGAAAGGCGGCGGTGTAAATACCATTTATTTGTTGGCCGGCCCCGAGTTTTGTTTTGCCTGCGGCAATAAACTGAAATTTAATTTGGGTATTAGGGCAGGCATTAGTCTTTTGCAAAAAAAAGAGCCCTTTCAGTTGCTTTCGCAAAATGTGCTGCGTTACGAAAACGTAGTGCAAAGCAAAGCGCCCTTTACATTTAATGCAGGCATTGGCGCACATTATTTCGGTAATGCTCATTTTGGCATTGGTGCCATGATAGACTGGCACCACTTTGCACTTAAAGCCAACAACAGGGATATAAGACGTGGAATAAATAATGTGCTTTTATTAAAGCAAAAGAAAGATTTTTTGAATGTGGGAGGGAGTTTGGTTTATAAATTTTAAAAGCTAAATAAACTACAATGAGATTAGGTTTTATAATTTTTATAGCAGTTGCTGTTTATCCTTGTTCTGAAATGTTTAGTCAGCAAATATTAATCTCCCCGTCTGGCAGCGATTATAATATTTCAGCAAATATCCCCACACATCCCCGGATATTTGTTTCGCCACCAGCCTCAACATCAAGCAACAATCCGAATATTGTTGAAAATAGCTGGACGCCTTCACCTGATGACCCCGGAACTGTGCTGTTAATGGAATATGGCGATGGTACTTTTTCTTTTAGTAATAGCGAATTGCACAATTATAATAACTCAGTTCACAAGTATGGTGTGTTTATGAAAACTACAGGCATTTACGACAGGGATAAACGGCCTCCCAGGGCTTCAATTAATCAGCATCCAACATTTACTACGCTTTATAGTTCTGCAAATTCAAGTCAGCGTTTTCCTGTTTCAAGTTATGCAAGGTCATCTATGTTGAAGCCATTATTGGGCGACACATCCAATATTTTGGTACAACCAAACATCAGCAGTTTGGTAGCAGGAGATACCATGATATTTATACTTACTTACAAAGTGGAAGAAAAATATGCAGGAAGAAAAATCAATTTTTATTATAACAACAATGACTTTTTTATACCACTCAGGGGCGGCGAAGAAATTAAAGACGATAACATGACTGTTCCTTTTATCAGGTTTTTTGGTGATGAAGAATTTGAGTATAAAAATTCAGAGAGAGAATATTTAAATCATATTGTTATCAATAACCTTTTAAATGACGGGGCAGAACATAATATTTTTATTACACTGGTTCCTAAAGAAGATTTGAAAGCACAGGACTTACCTTCTTTAAAAGAAAGTAAGGGCGAAGAAGTGCTGGATGAAAATAAACTGACTGCAAATATCCAGGCCGACCTGGTTGATGAAAATGGCAATACTGTGGGAACAAGTAAGAATGAACTGGAAGTGCTGGAAAACTCACATGACCCCAATTATATCAGGATACTTCCCAAATGTTTACCCTTTCCAAAAACTGATGTTAAGGTGCTTAAGTTTCATGCACATTGCCAGAACATTGGATTGGGCGACGCTATGACGGTGCGAATGGCAATTGCACTGCCTTACGGATTAAAGTCGCCGGATATTTATGATAAAAGTGTAAAATTACCCAACGGTGTTACTGCTACCTGGAATACCAATAACAATGACAGTGTTGTAATTACTTTCACAAAAACTACAGACAACACATTGAGAGGAATAAAAAATAATCCCCTTTGGCTAAATGACCCTGGTACGATGGGAGATGTTTGGTTTAAGTTAAAAACAAACGCTTCGGTTTATAATGAATTGGAAACACAGGCTTCCATAGTATTCAGCAATACAGATTCAACTTTCAACGATCCGGTACTTACCAATACAGACAGAGCTGCTTTCAGCGCCTGCTGCGATTGTAAAAACAAAACCGAAAAATGTGGCTGCAGCAAAAAGAAATCACGTTTTTGGAGATGGTTATTTTGTAAGAAATGCTGACAAAAATAAAAAGTGATGCTGAAGTATTTTGTAAGCTTAGTTTATTTTATACTTTTATTTTCCTGCAGTAATAATACCAGCAATCAGCTTACATCCAATCGGGCTCCGGCAGCAATTAATGCAGATTCACTTTTGCTTGATTTTAAAAACGAGCAAGACACAGTAAAGAAAATTAACAAGGGTTTAGGTTTAGATTCAATCTTTTTGCAAAAGCAGCTTTACGGTAAATGGGCTGTTCTTAAAATTCAACTCGGCGATTTTTATTATGATCAGCTAAATGATGAAAAAAAATCTGCAGCTGAATTTGAAATACTTGCAACTGCAAATTTCCATGATGATAAAGATTCCCTTTTTAACACAGCAGTTTGCAAAGCTTATGTAATGCATACTTATTATTTACGAAACTGGCATTCGCAATACTTTAAAGCAATTGAATTTTGTCAAAAATATTTGGTTAACCCATTTCACAAATTTGTTGATGACAGTTACCTTGCTTCTGTTTACAAATATCTTGGAAG
>JANNAM010000082.1:0-7955 GCA_031384415.1 Bacteroidota bacterium | reverse complement strand
CTTATTATTAGATTTCTCCTATCGTCGAAATGACAGGAAAGGTAATTTTTTTCGGCACGGCCGGGGACAATGACGAGATCCCAGGCGGGCTTGGTTATTGTTTCTTTTTTAGACATTTTTATTGGTAGTGAGTCGTGAATGAACCCAAACGCTATAAGGTTTTGCTTTGCTGCCTTGCTATGCTGCAAACCTGATAGGTTTTTGTTTGCCCGAATTGCAATTTTTTACTATGCTTTATAAATCCTCTCAATTACCTCCACCACTTTCATCCCTTCTGTAGCCGTTGTTGCTACAGGCTCTTTCCCCTTCAATACATTCACCACATTTTCAAACACAAAATGGTGGTTGGCAGCGCTGCCTTTGTAAGCACCATAATCATTGGCCGGGTTTGAGGCTGGCAGTTGGGGCATTGTGTAATCTTTTATATTACAAACCTGCACTTCATTCATGTACTGCCCTCCTATTTTTACAGTTCCGTTTTGTGCAATAATGGTAATGCTGCTTTCTAAATTTTGGTTCCATATGGCAGTAGAAAAATTGAGGCATCCTATACCGCCATTTTTAAAGCTGAAGTTTACAAAACCTGAATCATCGAATTCTGTTAAATGCTGATGGTTAAAATTGCTAAAGCGGCTGCTGATGTTTTCTATATCGCCAAAGATCCAGAGGAGCATATCAATGAAATGAGAGAACTGGGTAAACAATACACCACCATCCAGTTCTTTTGTTCCATGCCAGTTGCCTGCTGTATAATATCGTTCATCACGGTTCCAGTAACAGTTTACCTGCACCATGTAAATATTACCTAAGATTTTTTGTTCTGTAATTTCTTTTAACCATACTGCCGGCGGCGAATAACGGTTTTGCATTACACAAAATATATGCTTATCCTGTTTTGCTGCTTCATCAATTACCTTTTGGCAGCCTGCTGCTGAAAGGCCCATTGGTTTTTCTATCAGCACATGGCTACCTGCCTTCAAGACTTTAATAGCTTGTTCTTCATGCAGGCCATTGGGGGTGGCAATGCAAATTACATCGGGTTGCAGGTTGCTTTGCAGGAGTTCATCTATAGAAGAGAATACAGGGCAGATTTCTCCTATCGCTGAAATGACAGCATCCATTTGTGTATCGGCAATTGCTATAAGATCACATTCGGGGTGATGGCTGATGATGGCTGCATGACGTTTGCCGATATGGCCACAGCCAGCAATAGCGAAGGATATTTTATTTATTGATGACAATTATTGATATTATTATAACCAGGTTCGGTTCGTGAGACAGGATTCGAGGTAGGGGAGAATAAGGCCTTATTAACCTGTCAACTTTCTTCTTCTATTTTAATGGTTCTATTTTGTTTAAAGGAAGATTCTGTTTCATTATATGCCAGTTATCCAGTAACTCCTTCTGATGTAAAGATGCCCATTCCATAACGAGACCAAATGCACGGGAAGGGAAATTTCCTGCATAAACAGACAGGTCTGTCATTTTTATCAGTATTTCATACTCGCCGTAAGTCGCATGAAAATGAGGAGGTTCATGATCATCCCAATATATCCAGATGACGATACCGTAAAAACTACAAATACGTGGCATGTTGCTAGCTATTCAAAAAATAATCGGAACTGATCCCTTTAATTGTACTGTACACATTTATAGTATCAATGTCTATTTCGCCCGGCCAGGTAATTGCGCCTGATTCAGGGCTGATAAATACTTTTTCAAAATTATTGTTGATATCCCATATCTTAAAAACTCCTTTCCCTGCTAAATGTCCTGCATCATAAATTCCTTCGGTACCATCATTGAACAGTACATGGAGTTTATATTTTTCTATTCCCTGTATTGATATTATTTGTATAAGAGGCATCCTTAAAGTTAAGAATATTTTTTAAAATACTAAGAGCTGCTTGCAGCGAAGCCGTGTGGGCACTGAAACACTAAGGGGTTTCGCCTGCGGCGAAATTAGGTGCCCACAGATTTCGCAGACTGTTCAAATTCTTTACAGATAATTTCATTTTTTAAAGCTATTAACTATAGTATCAGGATATTGGAGAATAAGGCCTATCAAACTTTTTAACTTCTCAACCTTACAACTTTTTTTGCTGTGAGCAGATGAATCATATAAAAAAATGCTTTATTGACAGAAAATATTCTTTTAAAACCCCCTTTTCCCTTTTCAAAGCCTATCTCATTTCATTCAGAGCCCAATTAAGTTCAATCATTCTGTTCGCATTAACTTTCAATAAACAAATGCATTCAATTATTCGGTTCAGTTTATCTTTCAGTTAGCAATTGCATTCAATCATCCCTTCGTTTTAACTTTCAGTTAGCAGGTACAGTCAATCAATCGGGTGATTCATTCAATCATTCGGTTCATTCACTCAATCATTTGCCTCATCGCATGACACAATTTCAGGCTTTCATGCTTCAGTAAGCAACAACATCCTTTCAACTGGCAGGGCTCTGTAAGCCCCAGGCTTGTGAACCTTTAACCTTTCAACTCTCTCCCACCCCCCCATAAATCTTCTTCACCATTTCCACCGTCTTCATTCCCTCATAGCCGCTGGTTGCAATATTTTCTTTGCCGTGTAATACCGCCATCAGGTTTTGGTAAACTTTATCATGGTTGCTCATGGAGCCAGTGTATTGACCATAACTATTGGCAGGGTTGCCTTTGGGCAAATCTTTTATTGTGTATCCTTTTATTCGCTGGTATTCCAGTTCATTTAAATACTCGCCGCCAATTTTCACTGTTCCTTTTTCGCCAAAGATTGTAAGGGAGCCTTCGGTGTTTTTTTGGAAACTGTTGATGGTAAAATGCAGTGTGCCAATGATGCCGTTTTTAAACTGAACCGAAGCCACTACTGTATCTTCAAAAGCAATTGACTTTTGATGCAGGTAATTGGCGCTGAAGCCTTTTACTTTTTTTACATCGCCAAACATCCAGTACAGCAAATCAATAAAATGGCTGAACTGGGTGAATAAAATACCTCCGTCTAATTCTTTTGTTCCCTTCCAGGGATTTTTATAATAACCTGCATCCCTGTTCCAGAAACAGTTGAGCTGTATGCTGCTTATTTTACCCAACCTTCCTTTGCCAAGTAATTCTTTTACGGCAGTTACCGGCGGGTTAAAGCGGTTTTGCTTAACGATGAGCAGGTATTTTTTTGCCTTTTTGGCTGCTGCTATCATTCCATTACAATCTTTTACAGTGAGCGCCATGGGCTTTTCGCACAATACATGCATGCCTGCTTTTAATGCCATGATGCTGTGCGCTGCATGAAGGCCGTTGGGTGTGCAAACTGCCAGTACATCTATTTCGCCGGTATGGTTCTTTAGTAAATCCTGTAAACTATTGTAAGGTTTTGCGCCGTATTTTTTTGCAAGGGCTTTTGCTTTTGATGGAATGATGTCGCAAACTGCGGTGAGTTCACCAGCTTTGCTGATATGGAGTGCATGGCGCTGTGCTATGCTTCCGCAGCCGATGATGGCGAATTTTATTTTGTTTGTTCCTGTCATTTCAACCAAAGGGAGAAATCTATGCACCAGCCAGATTTACCATTTCAATTTACTGATGTTATTTTGTTGTACTTGTTATTTCGACCGCAGGGAGAAATCTATGCTTTACCTTTTTATCATTTCACTTCCTGTAGATTTCTCACTTCGTTCGAAATGACAGGAAGGGGTTCGAAATGACAGGAAAGGGGTTCGAAATTGCAGGAAGGGGTCCGAAATGAAAGTGATCGGCCTCGAAATTGCGGGCAAGTGTATGTGATTTGAATCCCTTGTCATTTCGACCGCAGGGAGAAATCTATACACTCCTCCAGTTTTACTATTTCAATATGCTGCTGTTATTTTGTTGTACTTGTCATTTTGAACAAAGAGAAAAGTTTATGCCTTGCCTTTTTTTTCATTTCGGTACCTGTAGATTTATCACTTCGTTAGAAATGACAGGAAGAGGGTTCGAAATGACAGAAAACTTCTTTGTCATTGCGTAATCAGCTCAAATCTTTCCGGTGATAACCATTTTCAGGCGGCCATGTTCCCAGTAATACTTCATTTAAAAACTCCCTTTCAGGATTTGTTGTATCAATCAGTTTATCTTTCTTTTCCCTTCTCCATTTTTTAATTTCCTTTTCTCTGGCGATAGCATCATTCACATAATCATAGTCTTCACAATACACTAAGTAAATGGCTTTATACTTTGCAGTAAAGGCGTTTGACAAAGGATTGTCTTTTTCAAGATAATGTTCTGTCAGCCGCTGTTCAAGGCTGTTTGTTACACCAATGTATAATACTGTTTTTGTAAAATTGGTTAATATATAAACTGAATATTTTGTTTTTGAAACCTTCATCCTGATACCTGGTGCGCTTTTACCATTTTTATGCTCTTGTCATCTCGACCGCAGGGAGAAATCTATGCCTTGCCTTTTTATCATTTCGGTGCCTGTAGATTTTTCACCCGATAGCTATCGGGTTCGTTTGAAGCCTGTAGATTTCTCACTTCGTTCGAAATGACAGGAAGGGGCTTCGAAATGAAAGGAAGGGGTTTCGGAAATACTTAAACTGCTCTTTCCAAAATAATTCCCTTTAGCCTTTGTTTGTAAACCGTATAACTAAAATTTTCTTCCAGTTTCTTTTTATCAGGCAGATACTGCTGACTGTTATCAAGTACTTTTTTGATGGCATCCACCAGCGCTTGAGTGTCATCGGGATCTACAAGCAGGCCTAATTCGCCATTGAGCAGGGCATCTACCGAGCCATCTTTGTTACCAGCAATTACCGGCTTGCCATAATACATGGCTTCTATAAACACAATGCCAAAACCTTCTTTGCTGCTGGGCATTACATACATGGTGGCCAGGTCAAAATGGGCAGCCAGCTCTTCTTCGGCAATAAAACCTGTAAACAACAGCATATCCTGCACACCAAGTTTTGCTGACAGTATAAGCAGCCGCTGTTTTTCTGATTCATCGTATTTGCCAGCAATAATATAACGAAGGCAGGGATACTGTGGACGCAGGCTATGCAGTGCATTTATTACTTTATCGTAACCCTTATACTGTTCGGTTGCTGATAGCCTTGCAACAGTGAGCAGCACTTTATCCTCGCTGCCAATACCATAGCGTTGCTGCAGATCCTGTTTTTTTGCTGATTCGCCCGGGCTGTTTTGTAAAAATGGATCAATACAATTATTGATTACCGTAAATTGTTCTTCTGGCAAATGGTAAAGTGCTTTCATTTTTTCTTTGGTAAAATTGCTAACCGGTAAAATGTGGTCGCATTTACGCAGCATGTATATTTTCCAGCGTGGCAGCGGCTTCCACACTTCAATACCATGTGCCAGCAAAATAAGCTTTGCCGAAGGGTTGAAAAACTTTATAAGCCAGCCCACCATAAGCAGGTTGATATGGCTTAGCATTACCACCCTGCTTTTTCTGCCGGTGCTGATGCTGTTTAACACATACTTTATTTTACGGGCACCAAAACCAGTGAAAATATTTACCGGAAAATACTTATTACCTATGGCAATATCTTTAGGGCCGTACATTGAAAATATCTGTAGCCGGAACCCGGCCTGCAGGCCTGTTTCGTATATAGCTTTGCCTGCCACCCTGCAAACCTTTTCGATGCCCCCGGTTGCCGAAAAAACTTTAAGTGTCAGAAATAATACATCAGCTTTCATTAAGGGTTTTGTTTAGCAACAGCAGCGACATAAACTGCGACCAGTGCAGTTTTCCGTTGCTGAAATTTTCATAATTGGCAGTCTGGTTTTTTCCGGCAGATAAAAATATTTCTTTTACCATTTTATTATTGGCAAACCATTCGGCAAAAGGAAAAGTGAAGCCCATCTTTGTGCGGTTCCAGATGGATTCGGGTATTTGGTCTTTAAAACAGTCTATCAGTAGTTGCTTATTACCCGGCCCCCTGTATTTAACTGCCGAAGTAATACTGTGTACTAATTTGAAAAAATCTTTGTCTAAGAAAGGCACCCTTATTTCTATACCATGTGCCATGCTCATTACATCAGAATCCCTGAGCAACTGGTTTTGCATATACATATTGGTTTCAATCCAGCTTGCCTGGTTTTTATTTGTTTTATGGCTTATGTTACTTAGCAGGGGCAGTTCTTCCAGTATATTCCATACCTGCTTTTCATCCATTGACAATTGTTTTGCTATTTCGGCGGGTGTAAACTGCCCTCTTAAAAAAAGGTATTTGCCAACCGGCCCTTCTATGCTGAGGTAAACCATCCGCCGCAATTTTTTTGCTCCTGCATATTTGCCTGCTTTTAAAAGGGCTGATGGCAGCTTTGCCAGCCTGTTGGTTGCTTTCATGCGGTTAAATGATGGATAGCCACCAAAGAGTTCATCGCCACCAAGGCCAGACAGTACAGCTTTTAACCCATTTTCTTTTGCCGATTTGCTGATGAACCATGTATTGATTCCATCGCAGCTTGGCAGGTCCATTGCTTTTAAAATATCCGGTAAAAACCGGTGAAACTCTTCTTCTTTTAACAGGTGCTGGTAATGGTTGCATTGGAGCGACTGCAGCATAATATCCTGGAAAGGTTTTTCAGAATATTTGGCTTCTTCGAAAAAGATGGAGAGGGTTTTCAGTTCATCCTGGTGAAATTGTTTTGCCAGCATGGCCATGATGCAGGAGTCGAGCCCGCCGCTTAAAAAAACACCAATGGGTGCATCGGAAAGCAGGTGGCGCTTTACGGCGGCCTGCAGACTGGTTTTAATCAATTCCTTTGCCTGTTCATGTTCATTGTATTTTTCTATAAAACTGTAATAGGAAAAAACCTCCAGGCTGGCATTACCCGAGGGAACATGGTATCTTAAAAAACATCCTTTAACAAGTGGCTTTACGGTTTCGAGTGTGGTAACCGGCTCGGGTAAATGGCCATAAGCTAACAGATACACAGGCCACTTACTGTTTTCTTTTTGCAGGTAATGAATGGCTTTAAGTGCCCTCACTTCCGAAGCAAAGGCAAGCCCTTGCGGAGTGACTGCATAGTACAATGGTTTGATTCCTGAAGCATCCCTGACGAGGTAAATGTTTTTTGTTTCATTGTCCCATAAAGCAAAAGCAAACATGCCATTAAATTTTGCAAAAGCACTGTGGCCCCAGGTAGCAAATGCTGCCAGTATCACTTCGGTATCGCTGCTGCTTTTGAAGAGGCAGCCCAACCGAAGCAGTTCTTCTTTTATTTCTATATAATTATACAATTCGCCGTTGTATGTTATGTAATAGCGTTCGTTTTCGTAACTCATTGGCTGGTGGCCGCCGGGAGACAAATCAATGAGCGATAAACGGCGATGGCCAAGTACAAGGTGGTTTTCTTCATTGCAATAAATTCCCTCATCATCGGGTCCGCCATGCTGCTGCAGCATACATAGCTTACCCACCATTTCTTTTAATTGCGAAACGGGTATTGATGGGTTTATTATGCCGGATATTCTACACATGGAGAACTGGTAAGTATTAAGTTGTAAGTTTTAAGTTGAAGGGTTATTTGGATTATAAATTAGTATTTGTTTATGGTTTGTTGTTTGCAGTTATTAAAATTGAAAAATATTATTGTGTTTGAAATGAAAAATGATTTAAGTTTTTTTGGCAGGCTGAATAAAAGTTGAGCTGCTCTCAACTTTAAACTCTCAACTCTCAACTACATACGGCTTAATAAGTTCCAGGTTGCTGCGGTCAAACTGTGCACTTAACTGCAGTCCCATGCTTTCAATCTTCACCCTTGCTTTATTGCCTCTTATTTCTAAGAGAATGCCTTTGTAATTCATCAGCATACCCTGTTTAATTCTGACAGTGGCATTTGTTTCCAGTTTATCTTCTGAAACTTCCACACCGGTAAATTCGTTCAAAAATTTTTTGATGGTATCAATTTCTTTATCTTTTATTATGGCGGGTTTGCCCAGCCAGTAAACATAATTTAC
>JANNAM010000009.1:0-4189 GCA_031384415.1 Bacteroidota bacterium | reverse complement strand
CATGGGCGCAGCAATAGAAGCTATTCTTTCTCCCGCTCTTGTGCTGC
This sequence comes from Bacteroidota bacterium, assembly GCA_031384415.1. GTDB lineage: Bacteria > Bacteroidota > Bacteroidia > Chitinophagales > Chitinophagaceae > Ferruginibacter. The sequence goes on along the minus strand of JANNAM010000009.1, from coordinate 4,142 downwards.
CGGTAAATGAAATGGCTTTTATGTCCGGGTGTTTTACAATCGCTTCACCGCAATTAGGTCCATCGCCATGCACAATATTTAATACGCCATCGGGCAAACATGCTTCCTTACAAATTTTTGCCAGAAGAAAAGCAGTAACCGATGTTACTTCACTCGGTTTTGCAATAACACAATTGCCTGCTGCTAAAGCAGGCGCTATCTTCCAGGTAAATAAATACAAAGGCAAATTCCAGGGAGAAATGCAGCCAACAACTCCAATTGGCTGGCGCAATGTATAATTGATGGCTTTGTCTTCCATTGCATGGCTTTCGGTTGCAAAATGCATGATGCCTGTTGCAAAAAAGCGGAAATTAGAAGAAGCCCTCGGAATATCCATCAGTTTACTCAGCCACAAAGGTTTTCCATTGTCAGTTGTTTCGGCCAGCGCAAGTTCTTCTAAGTTTTCATCTATTAAGTCTGCAATTTTGTTGAGTAGGGTAAAACGTTTTTCTGCTGAAGTAACAGACCATTCGGGAAATGCTTTTTGTGCAGCTTTCACTGCTACATCAATATCTTTTTTATTGCTGTTGGGAATCTGGCCATACACTTCGGCAGTTGATGGATTTATGTTGTCTAAAAACTCGCCGCTGAGGGGGCCAATAAAATTTCCGCCAATATAATTTTCTAAATGATATGGAATGGCAAGATTCATGAGGCTAAAGGTAAAATATTTTTCACGCCAAGCCGCAAAGATGAGGCAAAGCTGCAAAGTAATTTCAATTTGCAGGCAAGGCTGAATAAAGCGATATTGTACAAGAGTGCGACGCCTATGAAGCCAAATAGAAATTCAAAAGCCCGGTACAAAAAAATATTTAACTTACAACCCTAAAACATTTGCTATGCCAGTTACTGCTCCTTTTAATTTAAAAAAATGGATTGATGAACATAGGGATTTGCTGAAGCCGCCTGTAGGTAATCAATGTGTGTATAAAGATGCGGAGAATTTTATTGTGATGGTGGTAGGCGGGCCTAATGCCCGGAAGGATTATCATTATAATGAAAGCGAAGAATTGTATTACCAGGTGGAAGGAAATATTGTGCTTAAGATTATTGATGAAGGCGTGGCAAAAGATATTCCGATTAATGAAGGCGATATGTTTTTGCTGCCACCAAAAACACCACATTCGCCACAACGTGGCCCAAATACAGTTGGATTGGTAATAGAAAAAGTAAGGGAAACGGAAGAAGATGGGTTTTTATGGTACTGCGAAAACTGCGGCAATAAATTGTATGAAGAATACAAAGTGATTAGAGATATTGTTACTCAACTGCCGCCGGTGATGGAAGGTTTTTACAGCGATGAACATAAAAGAACCTGCAGCAAATGTGGGGCAGTGATGGCACCGCCGGTGAGGAAAGGATAAAACGGGGACGCTGATTTTTATGATGGTGATGATACAATAAGATTTTATGAGTGACAATTTCAAACATTCAGATATTACTGCAATAATCATCAAAGCATTTTACAATGTATATAATCAGTTGGGATATGGATTTCTTGAAAAGGTTTATGAAAATGCTTTGCTGATTGAGTTACGAAAATCAGGATTTGAATGTATTGCTCAATACCCGGTAGAAGTGTATTATGATAATTCAAAGGTTGGATTTTATATTGCTGATATAATAGTTAACTGTTGCGTTATAATTGAAGTGAAAGCAGCCGAAGCCATCTGCGAAGAACATGAAGCACAATTGGTCAATTATCTCAGGGCTACCGATATTGAAGTTGGCATGCTGGTTAATTTCGGTAAAAAGGCAGATTTTAAAAGAAAAGTGTTCTCTTCAGAATTTAAAAATCTTAAAAAATCCTAACCATCATAAAAATCTGCGTTCTAAAAACAAAATGAAGATAGACATACACACCCACATCATGCCGGACAAAATGCCCAACTGGGTGCAAAAGTTTGGCTATGGCCAATTCATTCACCTGGAACACAGGAATTGCAAAGCCTGCATGATGAAAGGGGATAAACTCTTTAGAGAAGTGCATGATAATTGTTTTGATGCTGAAGTAAGGATGAAAGAAATGGATGACACTGAAGTAACAATGCAGGTGCTTTCCACCATTCCCGTTTTATTTAATTACTGGGCAAAACCATCAGATGGGTTGGAAACCAGCCGCTTTTTTAATGACCATATTGCCAATACTGTTGCTAAGAATCCGAAGCGTTTTATTGGCATTGGCACTGTTCCCTTGCAGGATGGTGATATGGCAATACAGGAAATGGAACGTTGCATTAATGAATTAAAAATGCCGGGGCTTGAAATTGGCAGCAATATCAACGGCGAAAATTTATCTGAAAAAAAATTCTTTCCTTTTTATAAACGTGCCGAAGAATTGGGCTGTGCTTTATTTATCCATCCATGGGAAATGATGGGGGAGCAGCAGATGCAAAAATACTGGCTGCCCTGGCTTGTGGGGATGCCGGCAGAAACTTCGAGGGCAATTTGCTCTGTGATCTTTGGTGGGGTGTTGGAGGCATTTCCAACATTAAGAGTTGCATTTGCACATGGTGGCGGAAGTTTTCCTTTGACCATTGGAAGAATTGAACATGGATTCAATGTACGTCCGGATTTGGTTGCAATTGACAATGCCATTAACCCAAGAGATTACATTGGTAAATTCTGGATAGACAGTTTGGTGCATGATGAAAAGGCAATGAATTATATTATTGATGTAATGGGAGAAGATAAAATTTGCCTCGGTAGTGATTATCCTTTTCCACTAGGTGAACATCACCCGGGAAGATTGATTGATGGAATGGGCTTTGAAAATGCGTTAAAGGAAAAGTTGTTGTTCAAAAATGCAGAAGAGTGGTTGGGTATTACTGTTTAGTTTTTTAGCCTTTTTTCACATTTACCTGACTTGCGCCGAAAGTATTTTGCTTCCGATTTATAGCCAAATGCTTCAGAAACCTTTGCTGCAGTTTGCACGGCAACGCAATTGTTTTCCGGATGTGGGAATGCCTTTATTGTTGCAACAATTCTTAAACCAAGCTCCTTATTATTGATAGCGATTGCAAATTCTCCGGCATCCTTCAATACATACTCATCCCAGGTGCCTTCATTTAAAAGTAAGGTGAAAAATTCTTTGCCTTTTGTAGTGTCCCTTATTTCCCAATATAATCTTGCCGTTTTTACATAAGGGTCAAATTTGTGTTTCAATTTCGGCAGAAGGGCTTTCACCTCTTCATTGCGTAACTCATAATCGGGGTAATTATTTTCTTTGATAAATCTTTTTTCTGCCGTATCAAGTTTAGTAATGCTTTTAATATTTTGCAGGTAATAATCAAGCAGCGTATCGTTGTCTATATTTCTTTTTTTGCCGGCCTCGATCATAAGGGTTGATATAAAATATTTTTTGTAGGCACTAATGTTACCTAATTCCAACGCCTCCTTACCAACATTTTCCAATTCTTTCCATTTTTCAAGCTTGGCAAGTACAGCTACCATATCATTATAAAATATAGGAGCAATGGTCTTGATGTAACTGTTATCAAGGGCATAGGTATAATCTCCCAGTTCATACTTAATAGGAAACCCCCTGTCTACCAGTAAGTATTGTACACTTGCAGGTAACTGCCTGTAATAATAATAGGCATCTTTAGGACGTTCCATCCCGCTGTACATATAGCCCATCCTGAAATAAATTACTGTACTGTAATACGACATCAGCATTTGGTCAGTAATACTGCCATTGACAAAAGGTTCTGTCCAGACCGCAACCGCACTGTTAAATTTTTCAGTTAAGTAATCTAAATTTTTTTTTGTTGGCTGGTCTTTAATAGCATTGATGTAAGCTGTCACATCTTCTGTAATTGCTTTAATGGCTGTAACAGCTTCTGGCCTGGTTTGTGCAAAAACCGGTGCAGAAAAAAGTAGTATCAATGATAAAAAAATAGTCCGCATAAAGAAATTTTTAGCGAAAGATACACAACAGGAATAAAGTTCAAAATACCTTGTGGTGGGTATTTGCCCGGATATCAGCCTACTGTTTCAGCTATTTTCTCTTTACTCATATTTGCATTCTGCATCGCAATCCCCCTCACAGCATTCCCGGCAAAATCTTCAAATGCTTTTTTACTCACAGGGTCATCGCTTAC
>JANNAM010000007.1:0-11832 GCA_031384415.1 Bacteroidota bacterium | reverse complement strand
TCCTGCAGGAGGTGTTTACTCTGGCACAGGTGTTACCGGAGGAACAACTTTTAATCCTTCCATTTCAGGACCTGGAACATTTACCATAACTTATACTTACACAACAGCATTGGGCTGTATAAATTCGACCACCAGAACAATTGTTGTTACGCAGGCATTTAATTTAACAATCACTCCTGTTGGCCCGCTTTGTACAAACGGCCAGTCTGTTACGTTGGTACCAAGTGTTGCCGGCGGAATTTTTACAGGCCCTGGCGTTAACGGTAGTTCATTCAGTCCTTCATCAACGGGCGCCGGCACGTTCACCATTACTTATGCTTTACCGGGTAATAATTGCAGTATTCCTGCTACAACTCAAATAACAGTTAATCCGGCACCGGTTGTAAATGCAGGGCCAGATTTACCGATGGTATTTGGTTACCCCATTGTAATAAATGCTAATTCAAGTGCCGGAACTTATTTATGGACTCCATCAACAGGATTATCTAATCCAACAGGTTTGTCAACGGTTGCCAATCCAACAGCCACTACCACTTACACACTTACCACCACCAACAGTTTTGGCTGCAGCGCAAGTGATGCAATGGTAATTACTGTTACAGCGCCATGTATTGATCCATCCAATGTGTTCACGCCAAACGGCGATGGTTTTTATGATACATGGAGAGTAATCAATGGTTCCTGCAGCAAGCAGGTGATGGTGGATGTTTACAACCGTTGGGGAAGCTTAGTCTATCATTCGGATAACTACAGCAACAACTGGGATGGAAAGTATAAAGGCAAAACATTGCCCGATGCAACTTATTACTACATAGTAAGAGCAACGCTGATTGGTGATTATCAAATAACACTCAAAGGCAATGTTACCATCATGCGTTAAAAATTGAACTGAAAAAAATTAATGAATTTTAAAACGAATTGTATGCAAATGAAATCTATAGTTACTGTTTTTGCAATGCTGGTTTTAATCAACAAATCGGGTGCACAGCAAATTTTTAAAATAAGCCAGTACACACAGCATAATTTTTTATACAACCCTGCTGCAGCTGGTGCAAATGATGAATCATCCATTGGCGCTATTTACAGAAAAATGTGGGCTGGCATGCCGGGTGGTCCGCAAACAACCATTCTGTTTGGTGATAAATATTTTGCAAAACAAAAAACGGGAGTTGGTATTGCTTTGTATTCTGATAAAACAGGTCCAACAAGCCGTACGGGCGGCCAGGTAAATATTTCTTACAGCGTAGATATGCAGGAAGGAAGAAGGCTGATGTTTGGACTGGCGGGAACAGTGCTGCAATATAAAATTGACAAAGAATCTTTTTCTCATTACATCCCCAACGACCCTTTGCTTGCAAGCGACGGAACTGAAATGAAAGGCGATGCGGCTGCAGGAATTTATTACAGGTCCAACACACTTAATTTAGGAGCATCAGTTCAGCAACTGGTGCAGTCAAAATTAAATTTTGTAAAGAGCAGTACCAATGTAGAAGGCAAATTATACCGCCACTATTTTTTTATGGGAAATTATAACTGGAGAACAGATGAAGACAATGTGCTGGTTCCAAATTTCCTGGTTAAATATTTACCTAACTCACCTGTTGATTTTGAAACAGGTGTAAGATTAGAACACAAAGACCTTATTTGGGTTGGATTTAATTACCATTATAAACAAAGTTACAGTGCCTTTGCAGGTATTAAGGTTGATCATAAACTGGCCATTGGTTATGCACTGGATATGTACAGAACGCCTTTAAGCATTTTTGACGACGGGGGAGCAGCACATGAATTTTCACTAAGGTATTTTTTTGGTAAATAGGTTTTAAAAGAATTCAGTGCCAGACAGCATTTTGAACTAAAAAAGAATCATCAAAACAAAATAAACATGGTGCTTTTTTTACCCGGAACTTGGTACAATAGATTTGCCCGGATAACGATTTTGTTGCTTATGAGTTTTATATGCAACAAAGCATCTTTTTGTCAAAATTTCTCTAATAAAGGAACAGAATTCTGGGTAGGTTATGGTGCAACTGAAAAAATGTACAGTGATAATAGCCAGGATATGAGGTTTACTTTCAGCAACACCAATAATACTGCAGCTACGGTTACTATTTCAATTCCTAATAAACCAACTTTTACACCTTTAGTTTATACAGTACCTCCTAACAGCGCCATTACCACAAACACCAATGATTTTCCTGAAAGCGGAATAAATGACTCCCGGCTGTTGAATGAGGGTGTTTACACTACAGGTATAAAAATAAGCAGTAACATACCGGTAGTTGTTTATTGCCATGCAATCACATCGCAGGTGTATGCGGCTTCTGTTTTATTTCCTACACCAACACTGGGAAGGGAATATACCTCACTCAACTTCAAGCAACGGAGTAATTACAGTGGTGCAAGAAGTTATTTATTTGTAATAGCAACGGAAGATAATACACAAATTGAAGTTACATTGCCTGCAGGTGTTGAAACAGAAACGCATGCTCCCGGCACAACTTTTACCCAGATTTTAAACAAGGGTGAAATATTGAATTTATTTGGTAAATATATTGGTCAGCCCAATTTGCATACTGGAAATGATTTAACAGGTACTGTAGTGAAATCTATCAGCGGTACAAGCAGTTGCAAACCATTTGCAATGTACAGCGGCTCAAGCAAAATAACTATAGACTGTGATAACGGCAGCAATGGAAGTGCTGACAATTTGTTTCAACAAATGTTTCCCAAGCAGGCTTGGGGCACAAAAGTGGTAACAGTACCAACAACACCATTGCCCTACAATTATTACAGGATATTAATTGGTGATCCTGCTACTGTGGTAAAAAAGAATGGTGTTGTAATGACGGGCATCATTAGTAACAAATACTATGAATATTTTAATGCAGCAGCTACTGTTGATTTAATTGAAGGTGACAAACCCATAATGGTGGCGCAATACATGACCACTCATGGTGAATGTAATAATAACGGCAGCAATGGAGACCCTGAAATGATTTATCTCAGTTCAGTACAACAAACAATTGATACAATTTCATTTGTTTCATCTCCATTGGGTACAACCACCGGTCGCTCACATTATTTGAATGTAGTAATGCCTACCAGTGGTGTTTCCACATTTAAATTAGATGGTGTAACACAAGCCGGTGCTTTTTCCCCCGTACCATCCGATGCAACATTATCGTATGCAAAGTTTAGCAATATTGCCGAAGGATTTCATACTGCAACAGCACCTGCAGGGTTTAATGCAACAGCTTTTGGCATTGCCAGTAGTGAAAGCTATGGCTACAATGCCGGAACCAATGTAAAAAATCTTAACCAGATATTTGGTGCCAGCAATCCATTGGGGCCCGGCGGAACAACAAAAGTTTGTAAAGGAACGCCAACAAAATTGTCCGTTACACTTGCTTATATTCCTGTGAATATGACCTGGCAGTTTTTCAGTAATCCAAATATTTCGCCCAATAGTGATGTTACTGTCAACAGCCCGGTGCCTGTTAGTTCTTATGTAAATGCAAATGGTGTTACACTCTATGTTTTTGATTTGGCAGGGCTTTATACTTTTAATGTTACGGGTGCTGTTCCTATTCGTATTCTTGCAACCAATCCTACACCGGATGGATGCAACGGACTGGAAGAAATAAATTTTGATGTGACAGTTTATGGCGGGCCATTGTCAAATTTTAACTGGACATTCAGCGGATGCGGAACCAATCCTGCTTCCTTCTTTAATTTATCAACCGACACCGTTGCAACAATAAATCAGTGGCAATGGGATTTTGGTGATGGCATTGGAACATCAGCTTTACAAAACCCAACTTACACTTATGGCACCGGCGGAACTTTTAATGTTAAGTTAAGGGTTATTAATAATGAAGGCTGTTATGATGACTCGGTAAAAGTATTTGTAATTGATAACAGCCCCATTGCTGATTTTTCTGTTTCAGGTTCTCCCTGTGTGGGCAGCACCATTACCATTACTGATTTATCAACCATTACCAACGGCACCATCACAAAATGGTATTGGGATTATGGCGACGGAGTAAAAGATACGTTGACAGTTTCTTCAACAAGAACGCATATTTATGCTGCTGCAGGTTCTTACACCATTTCGCTGATTGTAGAAAACAGCAATGGTTGCCGCTCTACAAAAACACAAGCCATCGTAATTGGTGCAACTCCTGCAACAGATTTTATTTTGCCGGGCAATATTTGTTTGCCAAACGGCTCTGCAACTTTTATCAACACATCTACTATTGTTCCTGTATCTGCAATGACATACACATGGGATTTTGGAGATGGCTCACCAACAACAAATACAGTTAATGGTGTTCATACTTATCTTACTACCGGGCCTTTCAATATTACATTAACCGCTGCAGCAGGTGCCTGTAATAAAAGCATAACAAAAGTTTTCAGTACACTTTATCAAAAGCCTGCTGTAAACTTTAGTGTGAATGCAGAAAACTGTTTGAACGCTGCAACTGTATTTACAGACCTTACTGCTGTTGTTAATTCAACTATTACAAACTGGAACTGGAATTTTGGCGATGGTGTAGGAACATCTGCATCTCAAAATCCAACCTATACATATTTAACTGCTGGAACTTACCAGGTTAAATTAATTGTAACTACCAACAGGGGTTGCGTTGATTCAATTACAAAGCAGGTAGTAATAAATCAATTGCCCACTGCCAATTTTAATGTAAGTAGCCCGGCCTGTGCCGGTAAGGCTGTAACATTTACTGATATTTCAGTTGGCAACGCTGGAAACATCATTGAATGGAGTTGGGATTTTGGCGATGCAACAACTGCTGTGTTAACAAATGGAAACCCCTTTACTCATACTTATGCAATTGCAAATACTTATATAGTTACATTAAGAGTGAAAACAGATAAAGGTTGTTTTAGTACAGTGTACATTAAAAATGTAATTGTAAGAGCAACACCAAAAGCAAACTTTAGTTTCCCGGCTAATTTGTGTTTACCCGGGGCAATTAGTTTTACAAACAGCACAACCATCGCTGACGGAACATTGCCACTGGTAACTTATTTATGGAATTTTGGCGATGCTAACTCAAGTACTGCAACCAATCCTTCCAACAATTATGCAACCGGAGGTTTGTATAATGTAATGCTTACTGCTACCAGCAACAACGGATGTTCTCATGATACCACAAAAGCAATTACTGTTTACAATAGCCCAACTGCTTCTTATACCATTGGCGCCGGCAGCCGCTGCAGCAACGAAGATTTGGTATTAACTAATACCAGCACAGTAACCGGCTTTGGCACAGTAAATAAAATAGAAATTTTCTGGGATTATTTAGTGGACCCCACCAATAAAACAACCGACAATGCACCGGTAACAGGCGGAACATACAACCACCAGTATCCAACTTTTGGCACACCTGCCACCAAAACATACAGGGTATTAATAACAGCCTACAGCGGCACCGGCTGCAGCACACAATACTTTCAGGATGTGGTAATAAAGGCAGCGCCGCAGGTACAGTTTACTCCCTTTGCACCCGTGTGCCAGGAAGTAATGCCGTATATTTTAACCAATGCATCCGATGTATTTGGCAATCCAGGTCTTGGCATTTACACCGGGCCAGGCATTACAGTTAGCCCGCTGTTCAGCCCGGCAGGCGCAGGTGCAGGAACACATACCATACGATATACTTACACCGCCGTAAACGGCTGCAGCGATTTTGATGAGCAGGACATTACCGTGTTTCCAACACCCGTCATCAATCTTGGCCCCGATAAAAAAGTAATAGAAGGCGACCCGATAACTTTAACACCGGTAACCGTATCGGGCAACAACCTTAGTTATTTGTGGACACCGTCAACTTATTTAAACAGCAACACAGCGGCCACACCCATTAGTAAACCCACGGCAGATATTACTTACACAGTAACCGTAGTATCGCAGGATGGCTGCAGGGCAACGGATGATATTTTTATAAAAGTGATAAAAGATTTTATAGTGCCCAATGTATTCAGTCCCAACAAAGATGGCATCAACGATTTGTGGCAGATAGACAACCTTGATTTATATCCCAGCCACCGGGTGGAAATATTCAACCGCTATGGCCAGTTATTGTTTGAATCAAAAAATTATACCAAAGCCTGGGATGGCACATACAAGGGTAAGGAGTTGCCGGTGGGAACGTATTATTATATAATAGAACTGGGCGGTGCAAGGCCGGTGAAGAAAGGGTATGTGACGATAATAAAATAGGAGCCAGAAGCCCCATCCTATCCTTACCCGAAGGGGAAGGATAGGGAGAAGATTGAATTGAAGATGATGTTCCGCAAAAGTGAAATATTGTTTGAGTGATTGATGAAAACTGATTTGATGAAGATGTGGAAGAGATGATGTTTGGAATTGTTTAATGTACCGCTCCTTCTCTTTTGGAGAAGGAGATGGAGGATGAGGCCGAGGCCAAAAAATAATTGTATCTAATAAAAAATAAAATGAAAAAATTTTTCATTGCGATTGTTTGCCTGCTGAGTGTAATAAATATTGCACAGGCACAAACTCCATATAACTATACTACCGAAGGTTTTGATGATGCTATTTTTCCTACAGGCAGCGGGCCGGCAGTAGAAACAGCTTATACTTCTCCAAGCGGTACATGGCGTTTGTTTAAATCTTATTCAGTTACATCTACAGACCCATGCCCTGTTAACGGAACCAACAAAGCGTTGCGTTGTCCGAGCGGATTGAATGCTTATGTTGTTTCACCAACTTTATCCCAGGGTGTAGCTCAAATAACCTTCAATGACGGAAGAACCAACAGAATATTTACTTATTACACTTCCACCGATGATGGCCTTAGCTGGAGTGCCGGAATAAATGTTGCCAGCGGTGCCACTGCATGCGGAACCATTACCATAACATTAAACAGCGGTGTAATTAATAAAATAAGAATTGCCAATCTGCAGGCACAGGATGCAGGGATTGATAATTTATTGATAACAAGTTTTACAACCAATCCGCCAACTGTTACAACAACAGCAGTAACAGGCATTACACCAACTACTGCAGCATCCGGCGGAAATGTAAGTGCCGATGGTGGTGCGCCGGTAACTGCAAGAGGTGTTTGCTGGGGCATAGGTGCCAATCCAACAATTGCTGCCAATCCTTTTACAAGTGACGGAACAGGTTTAGGAACTTTCACAAGTGCCATTACAGGATTAACACCATCTACCACTTATCATGTAAGAGCTTATGCAACAAATATTATTGGCACTGCTTATGGCAATGACATAACTTTTAGTTCAGCCGTTCCTACGCCAACAATTACAGTTAACCCGGCCTCACTTTCTTTTGGTAGTGTTTTGCAGGGAACAATTTCGCCACAGCAAACTTATTCTGTATCGGGTGTTTATCTTTCTCCTGCTGCAGGCAACATAACAATTACTGCGCCTGCCGGATACCAGGTATCGCTTAGTTCGGGAACTGGTTTTGCAACATCTTTAAGCATTCCTTATACTGCAAATACTTCGGCAGCTACAACTATTTATGTAATATTTTATCCGCCAACAAATGGAGCATACAATGGTAACATAACCAATGCAGGCGGTAGTGCCCCAACAGTAAATGTTGCTGTGACCGGAGTTGGAACATTGCTGCCACAGTCTGGTAATTTAACCAGTATGGGAATTGATTTCTGGACAGGATTTGGTTATCATTCACGGATGAGTAATAATGACGCAGCAGGTGCATTCTTATCATTGTATATTTCTGCAAAAACTGCAGCAACTGTAAAAATATCTATGCCCGGAATTGCAGATCCAACTTTTCCGCAAATAATTAATATTGCTGCAAATACTTCTGTTGAAGTAACAAATTTTCCACGAGGCAGCGGCGACAGGTTAAATACCGGTAACCAGCCCGACAGCCGTTTATATTTTACCGGCATCAGCCCCAGGGGAATTCACATTGAGAGTTTAAATGGTGTGCCGGTGGCGGTTTACGAACATACTTATGGCACAGATGCGGCAGGAGCAATGCTCATTTTTCCAACCAATACCTGGGGGGCAACTTATAATGTGTTATCAACCGGCGGCAGTTCCAACAGCGGCATACCCAATTCTTTTTTCTTTGTAATGGCAAGAGAAGACAATACCGTTATACAGATTACACCAACGGCTGACATTGTAGATTCATCCAATGCTACCTTATTTAAAGACAACACTCCGCTTATCAATATCAAGTATCCTACAAATGTTCCATTTAATATAACACTTAACAAAGGGCAGGTATTTAATGCCATGAGCCGTATCATAGGTTCTGGCAGCAGTGGTGTTGGCCAGGATCTTACCGGCTCATTAATTAAGAGTATTGATTGTACTAAAAAGATTGCAGTGTTTGCCGGCAACGGAAGAACATTTGTAAACACTTCGGGATGCAGTGTAAGCAGTGGTTCGGATAATATGCTGCAGCAAATGTTTCCGAGAGTAGCGTGGGGTACAAAATATTTAACTACTCCAACCAAAACAATGGAGTATTGTGTTTACAAAATTTGTGTACTTAACCCCACAACAAATGTTTGGGTAAATAATCCAGCACACACAACTCCATTAACAGGGCTGATAGGAAATTTTTATTACCAGATAGAAGGCAACCAGCCAACATTAATTGAAGCAGATAAACCAATCATGGTAATTCAATACATTATTACGGGTGGCTGTAAAAATTACCTGTCGGGTAATAATGGAAACGGCGATCCCGAAATGATCATATTAAGCCCGGTTCAGCAGGCAATTAATAATATTTCTGTTTTTTCTGCAAGCAAGCTGAATATTTTAGCCAATGGCGGTGCCAGCTATATAAATGTGGTTATTAAAAATGCAGGCGTATCCAGTTTTAAATTAGACCCGGCTACCAATCCAACCAATATGGTTGATACCGGCAGCAGCAGTTTCAATGCAGGCGGAGCTTATGGCACAGTGCCATTGATATCAGCAACTGCAGCATTTAAAGTACATCCCAACGATGCCAATTATTCTTATGCAACATTTAAAGTAAGCAGCGGACAATATCACAACCTTCAGTCGGACAGTGGTTTTAATGCCATTGCTTATGGAATGGTACAGGGCGAAAGTTATGGATACAATGCAGGCACTGCCATTAAAGATTTGTCGGCAATAATTGGAACCCACAATCCTTATGATTCTGTGTCGGGCAGCAAAACATGCAGGGGCAATCCATCTACTTTAGAAATTGCATTGCCTTACCTGGCAGCACAGATTGATTCTATAAAATGGGATGCAGGTACTAATGTAAATATTGTTCCAAACGGAATTACATGGGATCGTACACCAACTCCTATAAGAACCTATACTGCCAATGAAATAACATACAACGTTTATCAAATGCCTGTTCCATTGGTATATAATGCGCCTGGTTTGTACCGTCTTTATGCAACAGTTTACGGAACATTCAGCAGCGAATGTGGCAACACACAGGTAATTCCAATTGATATGGAAGTGGTGCAGGATTCTGCCAAGTTTAATTTTACTCCGGCAGGTTGCGGAAGTACACTCGTAACTTTTACCGATCAGTCAAATACTCATATTGGCGGCAGCATTACACAATGGCTCTGGAATTTTGGAGATGCAACAACTGCCAATGTTCAAAATCCTCCGCCGCATAATTATCCGGCTGTGGCAGTTTATAATGCAAGCCTTAGAATAATTAATGAGATTGGTTGTTATGCAGATACAACAAGGGTAATAGATTTAACAGGCGGACTGAATGCAAAATTCGGAGTTTCGCCCAATGATACTATTTGCAGCGGAAGTACAATTGTATTTTCTGATTCATCATTAAGTACAGGTATCAACGGACTGATTTCAAAATGGCATTGGAATTTTGGAGAAGGAGCACCAGTGCTTGCTTTAACGAACGCCAATCAATCTCACACTTATAATACACCTGGAGTTTATATTGTAACACTTCAGGTGGAAACTGCAAGCGGTTGTTTGAGTAATGTATATGACACTAGTATTGTAGTTAATGCAACACCTTCGGCACAGTTTACTTATCCACCGGAATCCTGTAACAATAGTTTGGTACAGTTTACAGATGCCAGTACAATTACCCCTGGCTTGCTTAACCAGTGGAGCTGGGATTTTGGCGACCCTGCAAGTGGTGCAGCTAATACAAGTACTTTACAAAATCCAACTCATACTTTCAGCGGACCGGGTACTTACACAGTTACATTGTTTGTAGGATCAACAGGTGGTTGTTTGTCTCCATCAGTTACTCATACTATAATTATTAATCAGTTGCCAACTGCTTCATTTACTTACAGCAGCCCAACCTGTGCAGGGCAGCCTGTAACATTTACAAGCACATCTGTTGCCAACAGCGGAGTATTAACAGAATGGCAATGGGATTTTGGTGATGGCAATACTTCTATATTAACCAATGGAAATCCATTTACTCATACGTATGTAACCGGAGGTTCATACACTGTAACATTAAAAGTAAAAACTGATAAAGGATGTTTCAGTACATTATTTAGTCAGACACTGATAATAAGAGCAACACCAGTTGCAAACTTTACACTGCCCGGAAATTTATGTTTGCCAAATGCTGTTGCTAATTTTATCAATACAACATCCATTAGCGATGGAACAATTGCACTGGTAACTTATCTGTGGGATTTTGGTGATCCGGCAAGTGGTGTAAACAACACAAGTACTTTAACTAATCCATCGCATACTTATACCGGAACAGGGCCTTATACTGTAACACTTACTGCCACCAGCAATAATAGTTGCGGTCATAGCGTAAGCAAAATTGTAAATACCATCTATGCCCAGCCTGTTGCAAACTTTACAGCCCCGGCAGAAGTTTGTTTAAATACAAATGTTTCTTTTACCGATAACAGCGCTGCTGCAGGCAGTACTGTAACACAATGGAACTGGAATTTTGGAGACCCTGCAAGCGGTGCAGGAAACACATCTGCCCTGCAAAACCCAACACATAATTTTTCGGCAGCAGGAACATATACAGTAACGTTGTTTGTTCAATCTGCCACGGGTTGCCAGTCGGCTAATTTTACAAAATCAATTACCATTAACCAGTTGCCAACTGCAAGCTTTACTGTGCAGCCAATAAAATGTGCTGGCAGTACAATTACATTTACGGATGCTTCCAATGCCAACAGCGGAACATTAGCAGGATGGCAATGGAATTTTGGAGACCCTGCAAGTGGTGTTAACAATACATCGGCATTGCAAAACCCCACACATAGTTTTGCAACAGCAGGAACTTATACTGTTACTTTAACAGTAACCAACAGCAAAACCTGTGTAAGTACAGTATTTAGTTTGCCTGTTACAATCAATCCAAACCCGGTTTCTAATTTTACTGTACCCAATATTTGCATACCAACAGGTGCAGGAACATTTACTGATCAAAGTACCATAACAGCAGGAACAGTTAATGGCTGGTCATGGAATTTTGGCGACCCTGCAAGTGGTGTTAATAATACATCCACACTACAAAGCCCATCGCATACTTATGCTACTGGTGGCTTATATAATGTAACATTAACTTCAACAAGTAATAATGGCTGTACCAAAGACAGTATTAAAACGGTTACTGTTTATAATTCACCAACAGCAGGATATACAATTGCCGGCAGCCGCTGCAGCAACGAAGATCTGGTGCTCACCAATACCAGCACTGTAACCGGTTTTGGCACAGTAAATAAAATAGAAATTTTCTGGGATTATTTAGTGGACCCCACCAATAAAACAACCGACAATGCACCGGTAACAGGCGGAACATACAACCACCAG
>JANNAM010000266.1:0-9336 GCA_031384415.1 Bacteroidota bacterium | reverse complement strand
AAGCTGTTGTTTCATGCTGTTCCATCAGGCCGGTAATCAGGTCGGCAGTGCCGGCATCTTTGTATTTATCTGCACAGTCGTCAATATCTTTTCTTAGCTGCACAATAACTGTTTCATAATCTTTCAGCAATTCTTTGATGGTATCTTTAGAACTTGCGTATGCTCCCGGATTTTCTTTAATGACAGCAAGATTTGTAAACTCCTGCATGGTGCCAATTGTTTTTTTGCCCAGCTTACCAATACGCTCTGCAATTTCATCTATTGACTCTTCCAGTTGCTTGTACTGGTTTTCGAAAAGCTTGTGAAGCTCCATGAAACTTTCGCCGGTAACGTTCCAGTGGGCCTTTCTTGTTTTAACATACAATACCATTTCGTTTGATAACTCAGTTGACAGCAGCGCTGCAATACTGTTTAAATGTTTTTCGGAAATTCCTATTTGCGGTTTCATACTTTTTTAAGTTTATTTTGTTTGATAAATAATTTTGTTTTGAAAGGAAATTTTATTTTAATAATGGGAGGCATTGTATCGCCCAGTAAATAACCCCAGGGTGTTAATGATTCAATGTGGTCGAACACTACTTTTATTATGGCAATTAAAGGAATGGACAGAAACATTCCGGGGATGCCCCATAAAGCGCCGCCTGCAATTACTGCAATAATAGAAATGAGTGCGTTTATTTTCACTTTGGATGCCACTATTTTGGGCACAATATAATTATTGTCTATTAATTGAATAATGGCATAGGCTGCCAAAACCAATAAACTATAAGAAGCGGATGATTTGGTAGCCAGTGCAATCATCATGGGCAATGCCACGGCTACAATGCCGCCGATGTAAGGGATGAGATTAAGTATGGCGCCAATAACACCCAGTAAAATGGCATATTCAATCCCCAGTATGAGCAAACTTGTAACATTTAACACAGCAACAATGGCGGCTTCCAACAGCAAGCCCACCAGGTAACTCTGAATAATTTTTTTTGTGGCCGAAAGTACCTGGTTTACTTTTTCATGATTTTCGGTTTTAAAAAGCTTGTGAATGAATTCGAGCAGCAGCGGCTGATAAAATAATATCATGAAAATATACACCGGGATAAGTACCAATATAACCAGTACACTTCCGGTGTTGATGATTGTTTGGCCGATGGTGGAGCTGGTTCCTCTTAAAATTTCTGCATTTTTTTCGGAAACCCATGAGTTGATTTTTCGGGTGCTGATGTTGAAATAATCGGATGCCCAGGCCACCGTTTGATTCAGTAACTGATTAAATTTTTTGACAAGCTGAGGAAGAGAATCACTAAACTGCATCAACTGGGCAGACAACATCGAAATGATAAAGATGGTTACAGCAATTACCAGCGTGAGCGTTATAGCAATGGCCAGCACCCGGTTCATTTTTTTTCTGACCAAAAAATTTACTCCCGGGCTAAGAACAATGGCAAAGATGGTTGAATAAATTACAGGAATGATAATGCCCTGTGCAATATAGAGCATACTTATAAAAACAAATAAGCCAATAAAAACCAGCGATGCTTTTGCGTAAAAAGGAAACTTAAGGCCGGGTGTCATTTTGTGCAGTTGTTTCTTTTTTACGGGAAAAAATCTTTACCAGCTTAAGGGCTGCCTGTTTTATGCCGTCGGGGTTTTTTGAAACTATACCCGAAACTCCCATTTGTAAAAAAGCCCCCAGCAACTGCCTTAACGGATTGTGTGTGGCACCTACCAGCACTTTTTTAGAGACATAGCCGGCAGCAAGGCCAATGGTCGCATTCAACAGATTTCCTTTTAAACCCGGCGATGCTGCCAGTTCGCTAAGGGTGTTTTTAACAAGATTAGCAGGTTTTAAACCTTCGCTGGTAATATTAAACTGCTCCTTCAGTAACTGTCCTTCTTTTAGCTGCTTTATTTCGAGTAAAAGAATAGATGCCCGTAAATCTGCAACAGAATTTATTTTATGCATACAGCTTTAATTAAGTATTTGCGAAACGAAAGCGTCGCCGGTTTTTCTTTTTATTGGTTTGCCCATAAAATAATATAAAACAACTGCAACTATAATGTAGAAACCGGCAACACAAAGAAATCCATGGTATGATTTGCCCAGCAGTTCGCCCAGCCATAGCGCTGCTCCAATGCTTGCCATTAATACAAACAGGAAAAGCATTGAAACAACTAAGGCCTGAGACACAAATGCTGAAACAACCCCCGCCGCCTTATCAACAGCTTTAAGTTTAAATAAATCAAAGCTGGTTCTTCCATATTGCTCTGCTCTTTCCAGCAAGGGTTCGATATAATCAATCTTATCTTCCATAACATGATATTTTAAACAACCGGCAAAAAAGAATATGATTGCTTAGTTCATTGCAGTCTTCACTTCATTTTTTACTTCTTCGGCCCTGGCTTTTCCGTTTTCATAAATAATGCCTGCTTCTTCTTTAACAGTTTCAAATTTTTCTGTAAGATTGTCCACCAGTTCATCAAATTTGCTTTTCAACTCTTCCACGGTATCGTTGCTTTTTTTAGAAATTCTTTTCCGTGTTTCCGAGCCTTTGTCGGGTGCAAATAAAATACCCAGCAATGCGCCAATTGCAACGCCTGCCAATACACCTACCACTACTTTTCCTGATTTCATAATTATTGTTTTAAGTATGCTGATAAAAAATTAAAATCTTTCGGTTGATATTACAACCATATCGCCGGGATATTGTGTAGCAGCATCATCCTCGGCAGTTATAAATATTTTTGTTGGCTTTAACGGCGTTACTGTTTCAAATGATGCTTTTAATGTTTTTGAAAGCATGCTTGAAGAACTGTTTATCTGCCCAATATTTTTTGCTACCTGCTGGTCCGATTCCATCCATACAACATAAGTTAATTTAGGAGGCTGTAGCCTTTTAACTTCGGCCAAACCGTTCAGTTGAATTTTAATAACATAATTATGGTTATTGTCTTTTTTAACTTTTACTGTGCCCCTGGCTGCAGGAACAACTGATGAGGTAGAGAAATTTATCTTCTTTGCACAGGAAGTAAATAAAATCAGCAGCAGCAATGATGCTGTGGTAAAAAATATTTTTTTTGATGTTGATTTCATTATCATTTTTTAAGAAGGAATAAAAAACCGTTCACCATTTTTGGTAACGGTTTTTTTTAATTTGAAAGATGTTTACAATGCCGGAATTTTGCAACGGCCAAATTTCACAGGCCAGTTATTAAACTGTTACAGTAAAAGAATGAGCAGCAAAATAACAATGATGATGGCACCTACAGAAAGGTAAATACCATTGCTGCCAGCCTTTTTAAGGTCATGCTTAATAGAACGTACTTCTTTACGCAGGCTTTTTCTTTCGGCAGCATTCATTTCAGATTTGTCCATTGCATTGATTTCATTTAACCGCAGCTCCAAAGTGGTGATGCCGGCTGTTGCAGGCACTGTAGGAACATCCACCCCTGAAACCGGGATTTCATTGGCAGCATTGGACTGAAAGGGGTAAAAACTTAATGATAAACATGTCAGCATTAAGCAAACTGTAATTTTTTTCATTATTATTGATTTAGATTTTACTTCCTCTAATAACCCTGAGAATTATTGCAATAGCTGCAATCACCAGCAGGATGTGAATGATTCCGCCTGCATGGTAGCCTAAAAAACCAATTGCCCACAAAATGATTAAAACGACAGCTACAGTGTAAAGTAAATTTCCCATGATATTTATTTTTAGTTTTGTGATTAAAGTTTTGCGTTTTGCATCAGTTCAGCTTTTTTTAACCCGGTAAGCTTCAAAATCCACCAGGCATGTTTGGCCGGCACAATGCGGACAGTTATCTGCTTCTTTAATTTTATAATGCCCTGGTTTCTTTTTATCCCACTTAGTTTATTCATGATGCTTCAATTAAAAACCAATAACCAATTGCACTACAAAGATGAGTACTGATAAAATGATAAGTGTTACACAATAATGAATTTAAATTGCATAATTCACAGATTAAATGACTGGCATTAGCCAGCATGATTTAATAAGCCTACATTACAGTAAATAAATTATTCAGCTTAAAACTCACCATCATGTCAATAAATCTTTTGGAAGCAGTACAACAAAATCTGGGTTATCCTTCACTGCAAAAAATTGACCCCAATACACAGGAGGTTACTGCAGATGAAAAAAAACCGAATGAAAATAAATTCAGCCAGGCTGCAATACCGGCTGTATTGACCGGCCTTTATAAATATGTTCAGTCAGATGAGGGTGCTGCAGACTTATTGGGGAGCGGCACTTCATCAACCTGGATAAATAAAATTTTTGATGATAGCAGAAAAGAAGTTATACAAACAATTTCGGCTTATACCAAACAACCTGATGATGATGCGATTGCAAAGATGAATGATATTGCAAGTGAAGCTGTAAAACTGGTAAAAGAAAATTTACCTGATGGTGCCGGCATTAAAGAAGTAAAGATTTATTTTAAAGATCAAAGGAACACCATTTTATTATACCTGCCTGCCACACTTAATTTAGGCGAATTACTGAACGATGGCACACTGGATGATAATACCAATAAGATGGAAGGCCCGGTTTCCAGTTTAATGCAAAGTATTGGTGCTGCTTTTTCCGAGCCGGTTACTGAGGAAGAAATAAAGACCCAATAGCCTTATTTTTCTTATCAAACCTTATCAGCTTCGGCTTTTATAAGCCCGGCATATTCTTTTGAAAGCTCGGTTACCTCATGTTCTGTTTTTTCTTCTGCATTAATCACAGTATTGCTTGCCGCATCATGTGATGCCACCAGTTCGTTTACTTTTAGATGAAGTGACCCTGAAAAACGATTGAAAGTCTTCTGGATAATAAACAAACTTAAAAAAGTAATGCCTAGTATCACATCCCTTATACTGTCGTGCAAATTCTGTTTTAAGAAATCCTTTTGGGTTAACCAAAATATTACAATGCCCAGCATAACAATAAATGTGACAGAGTTGCCGAGTACGGCAATAACGAAAGAGGTAATTTTTTCAAAAATTTTTTCTGTTCCCCTGTAGATATTTTTCATCGGATATTAGTGAATGCATTTAGTTACTACAAAAATCCTGACAGTTAAATCTCTCCAATCAGTTTACAGAATTCTTCCTTTGTTTTGCCAAGTTTAACCTGCAGCCTCCCAAGCATCTCGTCTTTCTTACCTTCTTCAAACAACAGGTCGTTGTCTGTTAATTGGGCAAATTTTTGTTTCAGTTTGCCTTTTTGTTCATTCCAGTTCCCTTTTAATTCTGTAGTATTCATTTTTAAAATTTCAATTGTGATAAAAAGTATTGTATAAAGATGGCTTTTTTACTGATGGAAACTGTTACAGAATTAGGGATAAGAGTTACATCATTCACACTTTATTCTTTATGCATTATAAAAACAAAATGCCCACCACAATATTGCGATGGGCATTTTTTTGTTTATCAGTTACTGCTCAAAAAATCTTACCTGAATATTTGTAGTCAGGAAATTTACTTATTGGGAATAATGTCAATTATTACCGTGCGGTTATAAAAGCGTTCTTCCGGAAACTTGTTTTCAAAAGGCGATAGATTGGGGTCTTCGCCAAAGCCGTACATTTCAAACTTAACATCGGTTCTGTTAGCCTTCAGCAGTGCATTTTCAATAATCTTTCTTACTTCGCCGGCCCTTGCCTGCGACAGTTTAAGGTTATGTGCTTCTTCACCAATTATGTCGGTATGGCCATGTATAATAACTGTTCCGCCCTGCGGAATTTTTGGTGTTACAATATCTGTAAGATACTTTTCATAAATGCTGATTGCTTTTGATTCGTCAAATTCAAATATTACACTGAAGCGCTGGCCTTCCTGTATTTTATCAGGCGTCCAAAGTACCATGTGCACTGTTGATTCCTGCATTACTGTTTTACCGCTCTTTGACTGGCCAAGCATTGTCACTTTATAATCGCCTTCGGGCCTTGTGCCCAAAATTGATTTGCCGGGGATGCTTACTTTTTCCTGGTAATAAGGGCCAAAATTTTGCACTGTTCCTTTCTCATCTTTTATTTCCAGCTTCCACGATGTAAATGCAGTATCGGCTCCGGCTGCATTGAAAGAAACATAACTGTCAGGCGGCGCTTCCTGCAGGGTTACAATTTCCACGGGCTTTAAAGGTGCGCCTGGACCGCTTTGAAACTCCATCAGCAAAGCCGGTGAACTGCTTTCAACAGAAACCCTGCGGTCTCCTTCACGAAGCAGTTCAAGATCATTAGTTTGACCCGGTTGTTCTGATGGAATTTTTGGTTTGTCCCTTCCTTCTATACCAATTCTTGAAGCAGCAATTGCAAATACATTTACCAGGTATTCCTTAACAGACTCAGCCATTGCTTTTCCATCATCGGGGCCTTTTTCGGATGAGCCTACCAATGTAATTGTTGTATAGGCATTCTTACCCATGCGGTCGCCAAGAATGTTGAGTACATTATAATATACAATCATTTGCCTTGTTGAACGGCCCGAAAGATTTTTCGGAGCAAACAGATCAAGCTGGTCTTCTTTAAAATCTTTCACCTGGTCTTTTCTCAGCAGTTCATAACGGTCGGGTATTTCTGTTGAACCCAAATTGAAAAAGATATAATTACGGAGTGGAAATATTTCTCTTACCATTCTCTCCCCCGGAATATTTGCCGGTGCATTTACAGAAAAAACCACTTTGCCATCTGCTGCATCAACTACCACAGGCGGTGTTACCAGCACTTCGGCAGGTGATGAAATTTTATGACCGCTGCCAAGTTTTAATGCAATGCCTGCTCTTACAGTTGTAACATTCCAGGTTTCAATTGTACGGGGAGACTGGCCAAAATATGGCTGAAAGGAAACAAAAGGAGAAAGTACCAGTTGTGTTTTCACGTTTTGTGACGAAAGCGGAATATCATATCCTGCACCCACCTGCATTGAGATTTGCGTTTCTTTCATGTTGCTGAAATCTCCCTTCACCTCCGGATTTTTTGCCTGCAAAGGATAAGCAGGATTGTTGCCCAACTGGTAAGTAAATTCTTTTGCCTTATTGAAAGCAAAGCGTGGGCCTGCATACAAATAAAAACCAGATTTAAATGGTGCAAAGCGCAGGCTTGGTTCTATGGTAATATAACTGAGATTGGTTTTTAAATCGGCCGGGCAATTACATTCGGTAACTATTTGTTTAAATGAACCCTTGCGGCTGTCGTATCCGGCCTGCAGCATAAAACCGAGCATTGTTCCGGATTTGTGAAACTCTATCAGCGGCGCCACATAAAGCCCCACTCCATTTCCATCATGAAAAGCTTTGGGTATTTTTAAATTGGCATTCAGTTCCTGTGTGCTGCCCCGATAAAAATTAAAGTTGGCACCGGCCGCCGCACCAAACCACCACGATGGTTTTGTAAACTGTGCCTGTTGTGCACTGGCAGGTTCATTAATTATTGTAATCATAAAAGCTAATGCCACAAAAGTTTTAAGTGCAGGGCTTTTTAATGATGATGGTTTCTTTAAAAAAATATTTTTAGTATTCATATAATTGTGATTTAAGGCTTATTGATAATGTTGGTACTGGTCATTACTACTGCTCCGTTCCGGGCAAGCATCCTGCCCACTGCAGTTGCGTGAGAGTTCATAGTGATAGATGTGAGGGCTAAAACATTTCCTTTGAATGATGTATAGTCACCAATGGTTGCCGAACTGCCCACCTGCCAAAAAATATTTTTAGCCTGTGCACCTCCACTTAATATAACACTGCCGCCGGCACCGCCAATGGTTGTAAAGCCTGCTGCTATCTGAAAAATCCAAACGGCATTTACATCACCTTGTGCATCCAGTGTAAGGTTACCAGACTGTATTGAAAGTGTGGAAGTTGTTTTATAAATACCTGGAGCAAGTGTAAGGCCACCCTGGTCGCCCGATACACTGATGGGTGCAGGTGAACTTGCAGCTTCGGCAAAAAGATACGCATCGGTTAAATCCTGCTTTGCCTGAATTAACATGGCGGCCACACCCGGAGGTGCCACATCATCGGATGCATATATTGCACCATTGACAATGATGGCCGGTGGAAAACCGGTAACAGAAGACCGTACACCCGGGCTTATGCCAACATCCAAATCATGTATTTCACTCTGGCCAGCATTGTTGCTTACACCAACACCTGCAATTATTCCAAAACGGGCAACCGATCTTAAATCAACCGGTGCAGGACCCAAATGTGATTTCGTTTTAAAAGTCCAAACATAATTATTAGCCAGCGGAACGCCGGTTAAATTCATTGCGCCTGTTGTTATGGTTGCTGTGTAAGTTGTATCTGATAATAGATTGGCAGAAGGCGTAAAACTTGCCGTGTTACCAGAATAAGTTACAACACCTGTAACGAACGTTGCTCCATATTTTAAAGTAAATGTTGTTGAATTAATAGTTGCCGGGTTCATTGCTTCGCTGAAAGTTGCAGTGATTACTTTAGTTAATAAAACACCGGTTGCAAGATTTGCAGGATCAGTAGAAATTACCGTAGGAGCAGTAACAGCGCCGGTAGTAAATGTCCAAACATAATCATTTGCCAATGGCACACCTGCTACGTTTTTAGCACCGGTTGTAATGGTTGCTGTGTAAACTGTGCTGGCCAGGAAAATTACCGAAGGCGTAAAGAATGCAGTTGTACCGCTGTAAGTAACTGTTCCTGCTACGGGAGTTAATCCCTGTTTTATTGTAAATGTTGTGGCATTAATAGTCAGTGGATCCATTGCTGTACTAAATGTTGCTGTAACAATTTTATTACGGGCAACACCGGTTGCGTTATTTATTGGGTCGGTGGCAATTACGGTTGGCGCCACAACGGTTCCTGTAGTAAATGTCCATACATAATCATTTGCCAGTGGAGTACCTGCAACATTTTTGGCACCCGTGGTAATGGTTGCGGTATAAACCGTAGCAGATGAAAGATTTACAGTTGGTGTAAAGTAGGCTGTGCTTCCGCTGTAAGTAACTGTACCTGCAACAGAAGTTAAACCCTGCTTAAGTGTAAAAGTTGCGGTAGTTAATGTTAGCGGATCCATCGGTACACTAAATGTTGCTGTAACTATTTTATTAAGCGGAACACCAGTAGCATTATTTACCGGATCTGTTGAAATTACTGTTGGGGCAATTAATGCACCTGTTGTAAATGTCCACACATAATTATTTACCAATGGTATGCCCGGAACATTTTTAGCGCCGTTTGTAATAGTGGCAGTATAAACTGTATTTGGCAAAAGGTTAGTGGCTGGCGTAAAATAAGCAGTGGTACCACTGTAAGAAATTACACCTCCAACCGAAGTGGTTCCCTGTTTTAATGTAAA
>JANNAM010000263.1:0-4447 GCA_031384415.1 Bacteroidota bacterium | reverse complement strand
CCAAGCTCGTCAGCTGTAACCTTATTGGACACACCCTGCTACTTCTAAGATTGAACTTAGGCAGCCAACCTACCCCGGACAATTAGCCCTTCTTTATACTCGAAAACACCAAATCATTTAAAAATAAAATTATTTCTGACTCTGCTTTGTTCTTTCCAAAGTCTGTAAGAGAAGGAAGGTTAATCATAAAAAAATTCTGAAAATGTGCCATTTCAATAATCGTAGTAGCTAATGACCTTGGATACTTGTATTTTGGACTGCATTCTAAAATTATATTCCCGATAACTGCACAGAGGTCTTTGTAGGGCTTAAAAAACTGGTGCTTATTATCTTCGCCAACCTGCTTAGTTAAATATGCTTTTGAACCTTCTGAAATTATTATTTGGTGCAGCAAACTTTCATTTACATAACTTGTTGTTGCATCATCGACAACTGTTGTTGCCAATAGTTTTATTACTTTTTTTAACTTAACAACAGGGTCTGTAACATTATTAGTTTGAAAACTAATCTGATACTCAAGCCAGCTCCAATACCAGGCTATAATATATATCAGCAAGAGATGTTTATTTTCAAAGTAGCGGTAAATACCGGCTTCTGTTGTGCCGATATCTTCTGCTAATTTTTTAAATGTAAAAGCTTCAAAACCATATTGGGCAATCAATTGAATGCTATGTTTTATGATATTCCTGCCCAACTCTGTATGTTCAGGGTTACGAAGGAATAAATCTTCATTCATTTTTATTTGTAACTGCAATTTCATTGCTATTTGTATTTAAGTGAGTTGGTGAAAAGAATAGTAAAGGTACGGAAAAAATATTTTACAATTATTTATGATAGCATTACTATCTTTTAAAATAATCTCCCTATCTTTGCTGAATAAACTTAAAAATTATGAATCAGATAAGCTTATTCAAAAATATTAAGAACGATTTACCTGCCAGTATAGTAGTATTTTTTGTTGCCGTTCCACTCTGTCTTGGAATTGCGTTAGCATCAGGGGCTCCTTTGTTTGCAGGCATTATTGCTGGAATTGTTGGCGGTATTGTTGTAGGAGTGGCAAGTGGTTCGCCTCTGGGTGTAAGTGGGCCTGCCGCCGGATTAGCAGTAATAGTTTTAACTTCTATTTCTTCGCTTGGCGGTTCTTGGACGTCATTTTTAACTTCAGTTGTGTTAGCAGGGATATTTCAATTGATTTTGGGCTATGCCAAAGCCGGGTTTATTGCCTACTTCTTTCCATCTTCTGTAATCAAAGGGATGCTTACAGGTATTGGGTTGCTGATAATTTTAAAACAAATCCCCCACGCATTGGGCTGGGATAAAGACGCAATGGGGGACGATGCATTTTTGCAGGCAGACGGGCAAAATACATTTTCTGAAATTTTCAGGGCATTTCACTTTATAACACCAGGTGCAGTAATTATAGGTGCTATTTCATTAGCCATTCTTATTTTATGGGATAAAGTATTGACTAAAAAACATAAAATTTTCAACATCATCAATGGCCCATTTGTGGTAGTAGGATTTGGCATTTTGATGTTTAACTTATATAAAAACGGTATACTTGATTTTAGCTTAAATGCAAAGCAGGTAGTTGCTGTTCCAGTACCACATTCAATTTCGGATTTTTTTGGCCAGTTTACCTTTCCCGATTTTTCTGCACTTGCAAACTTTGAAGTTTGGAAAATTGCTATTGTATTAGCTATTGTAGCAAGTTTAGAAACATTGCTTTGTGTAGAAGCCACCGACAAAATGGACCCTGATAAAAGAATTACACCAACAAACAGGGAATTGAAAGCACAGGGATTAGGCAATCTTGTTTCGGGATTAATAGGTGGTTTACCTGTTACACAAGTTATTGTACGGAGTACTGCAAATATATCTTTTGGTGGCAAAACAAAATTATCTGCCATTCTTCACGGTGTCTTTTTATTGATAAGTGCAATTACTATTGCAAGTGTTTTAAATATGATACCATTGGCAAGTTTAGCAGCAATACTTTTAATGGTGGGTTATAAGTTAGCAAAGCCTGCTCTTTTTAAGAATATGTATAAATTGGGTTGGGAACAGTTTATCCCTTTTACTGCAACGGTTGTAGCAATATTAGCAACCGATTTGTTAAAAGGAATTACAGTAGGAATACTTTTTGGCATCTTTTATACGCTACGCCATAGTTATCGCAATTCACATCATTTAAAAGAAATAGAAACAACTGAAAACGGGCAAGAAGTACATCATCTTGAACTGGCACAGGAGGTATCATTTTTTAATAAAGCAAGTGTGTTGAAAGTGTTAGATGGCATTCCTGCTAATTCAAAAGTAATTATTGACTGTTCAAAATCTAAATCCATTGCTTACGATGTAATTGAGTTGATAAAAGATTATGAAACCAATGCAAAAACAAAAAACATCACAGTTGAGAAAATTAATTTTATAGAACCTGTTAGCAATTAAAAACAAGACTATGACACTCAAAATTCAATCACCAAATATTACTCTTAAACAGGAGACAACTAATTTTTTAGACAAGAAAATTAAAATGTTATCCAGAAGATACAATGAAATTATTCATGTTGATGTATCCTTTCGGATAGAAAAATCTTCTGCAAGTGAAAATAAACTATGTGAGATAAGATTACTTATATCAGGCTACGACCTGATGGCATCTGCCCAATGCGAAACATTTGAAGCAGCAATATCTAAAGCATCAGAAGCTTTAGAAAGGCAGATTGAAAAAAGAAAAACAAAACTTCAAAAGGCAAATAAATGAGCAATACGAAACCTTTGAGATGTTATAAACATTTATTTTTTGTAGTTCTTTTTATTTGCCTTTCGCACATTTTATCAGCCCAAAAAAGCAATATAGGAAACTGGTTTATATATTTTGGAAACCAAAAGATAAATAAGAAATGGAATTGGCATAACGAAGTGCAATACCGGAATTATAATTTTATTGGCGATGTAAATCAATTGCTGTTTAGAACCGGCATTGGCTATAATTTTTCAGAAAACAACGACAATATTTTGTTGGGTTATGGGTTTATTCAATCTCATACTTACTTAAATGCAGGGGATAAAAATGTAAATAATGAACACCGCATCTTTCAGCAGTTTATAACAAAACAAAACATTCATAATTTTTATGTTCAGCATCGCTATCGTATTGAAGAAAGGTTTTTTACAGACGGGTTTAAATTACGATTCCGGTATTTTTTATCAGTAAATAAACCTTTAAATAAAAAAACAATGGAAGCAAATGCAGTTTATCTGTCTGCTTACAATGAAATCTTTTTAAATGCCGAAAAACCAGTATTTGACCGCAACAGGCTTTATGGCGGAGTTGGATATTGCATCAACAGGCATTTGCGATTAGAAACTGGTTACATGACACAAATGTTTGAGATCAAAAATCAATCTCAATTTCAAATACTATTATTCAACAATATTCCTTTCAATAACAATTAAAAAATAAAAAAATGAGAACGTTAACAAAAGAAATGCAGGCCGCCATTACTCCTTCTATGGCATTAGAATTATTAAAAGAGGGCAACAAAAGATTTGTAAATAATCTAAAAGTAAACCGCAATCTTTTGCAACAGGCAAATGAAACATCAGACGGGCAACACCCATTTGCAGTAATTCTTAGCTGCATAGACAGCAGAACCTCTGCCGAACTTATTTTCGATCAGGGGTTGGGAGATGTTTTTAGTGTTCGTATCGCAGGCAATATTATCAACGAAGATATTTTAGGCAGTATGGAATTTGGCTGTAAAGTGGCTGGCTCAAAAATCATAGTTGTTTTAGGACACACAAAATGTGGTGCAGTAAAAGGTGCTTGTGACCACGTAGAAATGGGCAACCTTACTTCATTGCTATCTAAAATTCGCCCTGCTGTGGATGATGAACAAACCACAGTAGAAAACCGTAATTCAGGCAACAGCGAGTTTGTTGAAAAAGTTGCAACCATAAATGTAAGGCGGACAGTAAAATCTATTATGCAACGTAGCCCAATTTTGAAAGAAATGATAGAGAAGGGAGAAATTGGAATTGTTGGCGGAACACACGACATTAC
The DNA here is from genome assembly GCA_031384415.1 of Bacteroidota bacterium. Lineage (GTDB taxonomy): Bacteria > Bacteroidota > Bacteroidia > Chitinophagales > Chitinophagaceae > Ferruginibacter. Next base: position 378 of record JANNAM010000263.1, on the reverse strand, counting down.
AACAGGACAGGTAATTTTTTTTGACGACACAATATTGTAACTTCTTTAAGGGCACATCCGGCAAGAAATAGAAAGACCACAGACGACGAAGACGGGTAAGCTTACATATTGAGTTGAGAACAGCGGCGGTTTTTTCGCAGAAGTTGGAATACATTCATAATAATCCGATGGCAGCAGGTTTGTGTAATTTACCTGAAAAGTATTATTATTCATCTGCCCGTTTTTACGATAATGGAACAGACAGTTTTAATATGCTGACACACTATTCAGAAAATTAGCAGAGGGACTCTGGTTGCCGCTGGTCGAAGACCAAGCGGCAGCATTCGGGATAGGAAAATGCTTTAAAGTTGACGGAGTGGATACCTCCGAGGGAAAAAA